>JAHCKU010000174.1 GCA_026125625.1 Burkholderiales bacterium
ACACCGGCGCCGTCGGTCCTCAGACGGGTGCGCGCCGCATCGCGGCAGTAGCGCGATTGCTATCTGAACAGTGGGAGCGCCTTGACGATCGTGCTCCAGATGCCCCATGCCATGGGGATGCCTACCGCGATCCAGGCGATCACTACCAGGGTGCGCTGGCCCGACGCGGCCGCTGCCGAGGCCTGTGATGCCGACGCAGCTTGGGTGCGCTCGTGTGCCTTGGCGCGCTCGGCCTCGAGTTCGGCCGGCGTCATGAGAAATTTGGCATCGACCGGACGCACCAGCAGATTGCTCAGCAAACCCAGCAGCAGCATGGCCGCCAGCACGTACATGGTGATGTTGTAAGCCTGATAAGGCGGTACGCCCTGGGCAATCTGGTACTCGCGAATGTAGTTCACCGCCACCGGTCCGAGCACCCCTGCGGCCGACCAGGCGGTCAGCAGACGGCCGTGAATGGCGCCCACGTGCTGGGTTCCGAAGATGTCGGCCAGGTAGGCGGGAATGGTGGCGAAACCGCCACCATACATGGTCAGGATGACGCAGAAGATGATCACGAACAGGGCGACGTTGCCTGCCCCGCCGGCCCACGGCACCGCCGCGTACAACACGGTACCGAGCAGGAAGAACACCACGTAGGTGGCCTTGCGTCCGAGATAGTCCGAGGCCGATGCCCAGCCGATACGCCCGACGATGTTGAACAGCGAAAGCAGACCGGCGAAGGCAGCGCCGATGGTGGCGACCTGCACGCGCTCGTCCTTGGCCAGATCGGCCAGGTGCGCCTCGATTCCGATCAGCCGCCCGCCGAATACTTCCTGCAGCATGGGGGAGGCCATGCCGATCACGCCGATGCCGGCCGAGACGTTGAGACACAGCAGCGCCCACAACAGCCAGAACTGCGGCGTGCGATGGGCGACGTTCACGTGCACGTGGCCATTGGTGATCATGCGCCGTGCAGCACTCTCCGGAGGTGCCCATCCGGCTGGCTTCCACCCTGCGGTGGGAACGCGATAGCCGAAGGCGCCGATCAGCATCGCGACGAAATACACGAGCCCGAGGGTGAGGAAGGTCTCCCATACCCCGACCGAAGTTTCGGTGGCGAAGAAGTTCATCAGCCGATCGGCCAGCGGCGCGCCGATCATGGCACCGCCGCCGAAGCCCATGATCGCCATGCCGGTGGCCATGCCGCGCCGGTCCGGGAACCAGCGGATCAGCGTCGATACCGGCGAGATGTAGCCCAGGCCCAGACCGATGCCGCCGATCACGCCCGAGCCCAGCCACATCAGCCAGATCTGATGGGTGTAGACGCCGATGGCGGACAGCAGCAGCCCGCCGCCCCAGCAACAGGCGGCGGCCACGCCCGCCTTGCGCGGTCCGGCGGTTTCCAGCCAATGGCCGAACACCGCAGCGGACGAGCCGAGAAAAACGAAGAACAGCGTGTACATCCAGCCCAGCATGGAGATGGGCCAGTCGCAGGCGGTGGTGAACACTTTTTCCAGGAAGCCCATCGATTCCGGGCACGCCAGCGGCTGCTTGATGCCGAGCGCACGCGACAACGGCAGCCAGAACACGCTGAAGCCGTAAGCCATGCCGATCGAGAGATGGATTGCCAGCGCGGCGGGAGGGACCAGCCAGCGGTTGAAGCCCGGTGCTGCGACGATGCGTTCTTTATCCAGCAGGCCTGCCATGGCGGATGGTGTCCTGATTCTTATGTCGTCTGGCTGCGCAGCATACCACCCTCGTGGGCCCGGCATCCCGTTCGATCACCTCGTGCCTGCGGGCAGTCTCTCCCTGATGGTCCGTGTCCGATTCACGGGAACGGCGATTGCGGAATCCCGGGCAAGACAGTCCGCCATGACCCGGGTGGAACCGGAGAGCGGCGGGAAGTAGCTGGACGCAATGCGCAATTCAATCCAGTCAATCCAGGAATCGCAGTCAGGAGAGTGAACATGCCAAGAGGTGCCAACCCGAAACGGGAACGCGAGTACGCCGCGCTCAAGAAGGAGTTTCAGCGTGAAGGCCGTTATCCGGGACGTGAGGAAGAAGTGGCTGCACGCATCGTCAACAAGCAGCGCAGGCAGTTGCGTGAAACCGAGGCAGCGCGCGAGAAGGATCGGGCCGGCCGTGGGCCGGATCGCGATCTCCCGCTGGAGCAGTACGAGCGCCTGACCATTCCGCAGATCATGCGTCGCCTGGAAGGGCTGTCCTACGCCGAAGTGCGCACGCTCGAACGGTACGAGCGCCAGCACAAGAATCGCAAGACCCTGCTGCAGCGCCTCGAACGACGCCTCCAGCACTGAACGAACCGGGGTGCCTGCCCTGCTGCAGGCCTCCGGCGTTGCATGGCAACAGCCCGCGCGCCAGTCGTGCCCCGCAACGGGTATGGCGAGCCTCCCTGGTCTCGCTCCGGAGGGGGCGGTTGACGATCGACCGGGTCGGGACGGGATCCAGGCTGACCCTGGCCGGGCGTATTTCCCGCTCGCAACGGGAATGAGGATCCCCGATTTGATATAGGATTCCTTCCTTGTCAGTTGGGAACAGTACTGCCGCCGTCGAGTCGTAGCACAGCATCCTTGTCCTCCCCTCCACCATTCCATCCCGCCTGTTGCGAGGCTGCGCAGCGTCCCTGCGCCCTGTCGCCCGATGCGCTGCCGCGCTCCTGAGGTGTCGCGCGCACGTATGTTCGCGAGCGCCGTCGCAGCTGCGCGTGCATCGATGCGCGGTCCACGCGGGCCACGGCGCCTGGCCGCCATCGTCCTGGCGGTGCTCGGCCTGTGTGCCGGCGCTACGTTCGCGCAGGAGGTGTTCGAGCTGCAGCCGGAATACGTGTACGGGCGCCACCGCAAGCCACGCATCGGCTATCAGAAGCCCGAAGTGTTCGACCCGCTGAGCGACCGCATCTACAAGTCGGGCTTCAAGGACTATCCGCCCACCGCCATCCCGGAGGAGTTGAAGGACGTGGATGCCATGACGCGGGTACGCGGCATGGGACGAATCATGGCGTGCGCGGACGGCTGGTTCTGGCCGTTCTCACGCACGGCACGCAAGAACGAGCCGCCGGGGCTGGAGATCGAGCTGCTGCAGACCATCGCCAAGAAGAACGGCTGGGAAGTCGATATTTCCTGGGTCAACATGGTCACCCGCTTCGGCCCCGGCGGTGCCGGCGGCGCCTATTCGCGCTCGATCCACAAAGGCGTGTGCGACATCGTGATGGGCTTGACGATAAGCGGGGACGATCACCACATGGAGCCGAACAAGCTCGCCTTCACCGCCCCCTTCATGTCCACCGGCTTCGTGCTGGTCACGCAAGGGCCGGCCAAGGGCTTGCGCAGCCTGGACGATGCCAAGACGCAGGACATCAAGGTCGGTGTGCCCGCCTACTCACCGATGAGCGAGTACGCGCAGGAGCACGGCATCCCGCACTCCACGTTCTTTCAGAACTACCAGGTCATCGACGCGCTGGTGCGTGGCGAGGTCAATGCCGCGATGATCTGGTCCGGGGCCATATCGCAGGCCAAGCTGGAGCATCCCGAGGCGGAGTTCGAGCTGGCCAGGGGCTATGTACCGGTCCCGGAGATGCGCTGGAACAGCGCCTGGGTGGTGAAAGACAAGGAAGCCGAGCTGCTGCAGTTCCTCAACGAAGCCTTCGAACAGATGCTCGCGAGCGGTGAGATCAAGCGCTTGTGCGAGCGCTACGGAATACCGTTCTACCCGCCGGTGCCGCAATGACATCTGCGGCAACGATGCGGCACGACGCGACCGGACAACAGGAGCCATACCGATGATGGACCAGATCATTCACCTCAGCATTCAATCGGGGGGCCTGATTCCCCTGATGGGCTTGCTGCTTCTGATCACGCTGGCGGTGATCGTCGAGCGCCTGGTGTTCTACCGCCGTGCACTGCGCTCCGGTCACGCGATGGAGCACGACCTGCAGCTGGTCGACTATCAGAACGTGGAAAAGCTCGAGCAGCTGGCCTTGCATTACGAAGGTTCGCTGCAGCGTTCCATCATTTCCTCGGCCCTGGCCTCGCGCGGTGAGGACGCGGAGACGATAGAGCGCCACATCGACGAGGCCATCATGTGGCAGATGCCCAAGATCGACAAGCACGTATGGGTGCTGGACAGCTCCGTCACCCTGGCGCCGCTGATGGGCCTGCTCGGCACCATCATCGGCATGGTGCACGCGTTCGACATCCTCGGTTCGGGCGGAGTGGGCGGCGCGGCAGCGCAGATGGTCACAGGCGGCATCGCCGAAGCACTGATCGCCACCGGCGCCGGCCTGCTCATCGCCATCATCGCAGTCGCCTTCCTCAACTACTTCAACAAGCGCGGCCGGCTCGCTCTGCATCAGATGGAGCAGCTCAAGGTGATGGTGATCAATCGGCTTCATGGCGGCGGCTCGGCGCATCACGGCGTGCCGGTGCGGGAGGCACACGCCGGCAACGTGACGGCGCTGCGCGCAGGCCGGAGAGCGTGATGCGACGAGGTCGCAACAGCTACTTCGAGACCGACCGGCCACGCGTCGAGGTCATCCCGATGATCGACATCATGATGTTCCTGCTGGTGTTCTTCGTCATCATCACGCTCAAGATGATCGCCGGCACCGGTGTGGCGATGGAGCTGCCGGGCTCGGCAACGACGCAGGAGCTGAAGTCTTCGACCATCACCATCGGCGTGACCAAGGACGGCGAGACGGTGATCGACGGCAAGAGCGTCACCGTCGACGAGCTCAAGGAGCAGTTGCTGGCACTGAAGCAGGACAAGTCCATCGACGTGGTGCTGGCCGGAGACAAGGACGCTTCACTGCAAACCCTGCTCAACGCAATGGATGCAGTGCGCGGCGCCGGCATCACCTCGGTCGGCATCGCAGCAAAAGCCGAGAAGCCGCTGGCTGCCGCGAAGAAATGATTCCGCACACCAGGCGTGCCGCGGGCGCGCTATGGGCGCAGCCGGAGGATGCCGACGATCAAGGCCTGCCGTGGTGGAAGGCACTGCTGATCGCCGCCGCCATCGAGCTGCTCGGCCCATTCCTGGTCTTCGGCGTCGACTGGTCCTTCCTGGGCCTGACGCCACCGCCGCCCACGCCGGTGATGAACGTGCGTCTGGAGGAGCCGCCGGAGCCGCCGCCTCCACCCCCGCCGCCACAGCGCGAGCGTAAGCCGGAAAAGCAGATCAAGCAGGTGGAGGTCGAGCTCCCACCACCGCTGCCGGATGCGCCGCCACCCAAGATCCAGGTGCCGAAACCGGAACCCGAACCGAAGAAGCCCAAACCCAAGAAAGAGGAGCCGCCTCCACCGGAACCCGAACCGGAGCCGGAGCAGCCGGAACCGGAACCGGAAGCGCCGGCTCTGCCGTCGGTGTTCCAGGACATCAAGCCGGTGCGCAAGGTCAGGCCGAAGTACCCGGAAGATGCGCTGGGACAGAACATCGAGGGTCGGGTCAGGGTGCGCCTGTCGGTCGACGCCGAAGGTACGGTCACGGATACGAAGATCCTGCTGGCCGAGCCACCCGGCGTATTCGATCAGGCGGTCCTGGAAGCAGTGCGCCAGTACAAGTTCAAGCGCGACGGCACGGTGTACGAAGCCGACCAGGAAGTCGTGTTCAAGCTGGAATAGGCCGGACGCGGCGCGCGCATCCCTGGCTTCTTCGCCGCTGGCGCCGGCTCACCAGATGGTGCGCTGCTCGGCGCGCGACGCATTGGCCTCGCCGCCGAGCACGCGTCGCAGCAGCTGCTCCTGCGGACCGGCGAAGGTCTCGGGGCGGCAGTTGGCCGCGGCGAAGAAGCGGTCGGGATCGTTCTCCAGCAGCAACTTCTGCGTGAGCATCAGATCGGACAGCGGCACGAACGCTTCCGTGGTGCAGCAGTACAGGTTGCCGCTCTGAAGATGAATGACGTTGAAGGTCGAACGCGGGACGATACAGAACGTGCCCCGATCCTGAACGCGAACGGTGAAGCAGCCGTGCCTTTCCAGCTCCTGCAGCTGCCGGGGATCGAGCAGACGCATGAGCAGGCGCCGCGCGCGCGCCTCCGACACCCTGGAGCGTGCCGTCGCAGCGTCCCCCATCCAGCGCGCATGCAACGTCTGCTCGGGCCGCTCGCAGCCCTCGAGCCGATCGTCATGCGCATCAGTGCACAACAGGCCCCGAGTCCAGCGTCTGAGCAAGGCCAGCATGGGGCACTCAGTCCGATCGGTGCTCGCGGCGCGCGGCGGTACCGCGCGCCTTCGAGTGCTTCATCCGCCGACTACGCGCGGGACGATCACCGTTTCGTTCTCGAGCGCATCGAAGTCTGCAACCTTCTCGTCGGGCCTGCCTTCACCCCGGTTCACCTTGAACGCGACCGACCCCGATGTCAGCATCCGCTCGAACAGCGCTTTGGCTTCGCGCTGCGCGGTGAGCGTGGCATCACTGTCGTCGAACTCGATAACGCGATCGCCCGTGGAATCCAAGACACGTAACACTTTCATCATCGTCTCCTGTACTGCAGCAGCAACAACGGGTGAGCAATCGACGCTCCCGCCGGGAGACGAGACGCCTCGCGGGACGGCAGGCAAGCCCAGCACGTGGAAAATCCCTTGACGGCGGCCGGCACTGCCGGCCGCTACCCGGCGCATCGCTACATCCTGCGGGAGTGAGGGCGTATTTTTTTCATGATGCAGGGACGAGTCGCGCTGATGCGGCGAAAGACGTGGAGCGGTTCCTGCTTGGCTGCGATCCGACCCGCCCTGGCAGGGCGACGTATCGCCTGATCCAGAATGGACATCGGTGGCGGGGGTTTTAAGGTGCGCGATGA
>JAHCKU010000175.1 GCA_026125625.1 Burkholderiales bacterium
ATCGGCAACATCAGCTCGCCGAGCCGGTCACGCAACTCGGGCTTCTTCACCAGCAATCCCACGATTCCACACATGATGTCGATACCCCATGACGTTCGCCGCGCGCAGCGCTACGCGGACGGATGCTTCAGAAATATTCGAGGTAGCGCTGCTGCTCCCAGTCCGATACATGACGCGAGTACTCGACCCACTCCATGCGCTTGACCTCCAGGAACTCCTCCGACAGCGCCGCACCGAGAGCACCACGCAGCACCGTGTCCTTCTCGAACTCGTCCAGCGCCTCCAGCAGGTTCTGCGGCAGCAGCTTGATGCCCGCTTCGTTCAGCTGCGCCTGCGACCAGGCGTACAGATTGTCGTTGACCGGCTTGCCCGGATCGAGCTTGCGCTCCACGCCATCCATGCCGGCGGCGAGGATCGCCGCGGTTGCGAGGTAGGGATTGCAGGCGCCGTCGGGCAGGCGCAGTTCCAGCCTGCCGTAGGGGATGCGCACGCACGCGGTGCGATTGTTGTTGCCATAGGCGATGTAGGCCGGCGCCCAGGTCGCCCCGGACAGCGCACGTCCCACCACCAGGCGCTTGTACGAATTGATGGTGGGCGCGACGATGGCGGTCAGGGCGCGCGCATGGGTGATGATGCCGCCGAGGAAGTGGTAAGCCATCTGCGACAGCCCCAGCCCGTTCTTGTCGCTGTCGTCGTGGAACAGATTCTTCACGCTCTTGTTGCCCATCGATAGGTGGAAGTGGGCACCAGTGCCGGTTTTGTTGGAGAACGGCTTGGGCATGAAGCTGGCGATCAGTCCCTGCGACCTGGCGATCTCGGAGGCTGCCATCTTGAAGAAGACGAAGCGATCGGCGGTGGTGAGCGCATCGTCGTAAGTGAAGTTCACCTCGAACTGACCGTTCGAATCCTCGTGATCGATCTGGTAGACGTCGATGCCCACCGCCTGCAGCGCGCTCACCAGCTTCTCGAGAAACGCCGACGAGCGCGCCAGGCCCTTGTAGTCGTAGCACGGCTTGTCCAGCGCGTCGGTGTCGTCCGCCGTCACCAGCGAACCGTTCTCGCCCTTCCTGAACAACATGAACTCCGGTTCGATCCCGGTATACAAGGTCAGGCCCTTCTCGGCCAGTGCGCCGAGCTGGCGCTTCAGCACCACGCGCGAGCAATAGTCGTACGGCTTGCCGTTCACATGACCGTCGCATGCGAGTCGCGCAAAGCCGGGCATCCACGGCACCAGATTGAGCGTGGACAGATCGCCCCTGGCCATGTAGTCCGGGCCGTGCGGCCCCATGCCGAAGCCCCACAGCGCGTAGCCGGCGAATCCAGCTCCGTCACCGAGGATCATGTCGAGATGACCAGCCGGCACCGCCTTGGCCTTCGCTGCGCCGTGAATGTCGACGAACTGCGCGAGGATGAACTTGACGTCGTGCTTGTCGAGAAACTGTTTTGCCTGTGATGGAGTCATGCAACCCTCCGCAACATTTCGATTCGTTACAGCGTTATCGTCGGAAGCGTCGCCGCATCGGGAAACACTTCCGCGAACCCAACTGCAGCGCCTCCCAGCTCAACGGCAATCTCCAGCAGCGTTTCCCACAGATACGCGCCGAAGGTTCCGTCGCACCAGATGCGGTAGCAGATGTCATTGCCCAGGGGTTGCTTGAGTATGGTCACACTCACGCCCACCATGGTAGTGAGCGTGACCTCCCGGTTCTGTGCCGGGATGTCGAACAGATTCACGTTGCAGGTCTGCAGCCACAGCTCGCGTGTGCGTGCACCCTGCACCAGCAGCGCGCAGTCCTGGCGCAGCACGGGATAGACGCCGGGAACGGGGTCGCGCAACGCATGCGCAATCTCCATGGCCTGCGCGTCGTTCCATGCGCTCTCGACGAGAAATTCGCTGCGTCCCAGGCGCGCCACCAGGCCGCCCCGCGCGCCTGCGCACCAGCTGTTGGCACGTTCCGGTACTGGAACGCCATACGCCGACAGCCAGTCCTGCGCGCCGGGACCCTTCAGTCCACAACGCAGCAGCGCGCTGACGTCCGCCAGTGCAGGGTCCGGACGTGTATTGGCGCTGTGCATGCGCAGCGGTGTCGGCATGCCGTTGAGCTGGCCCCAGGTACCGCCGGAAGCAGCTTGCAGGGTATGCAGCGGGCCGGTGCGTACGGGCATCATGCGGACACCGCCTGCATGGCCGCCGGCGCGGGATCGAGCGCCTTCTGGCGCAGCCCCTGCGGATCGTAGAACGGCGTGCTCACCACCTGCGCTTCCACCATCGCACCGCCATCGACGCGAATCAGAAAGCGCATGCCTTCCTTGGCCAGGTCGGGCGCCAGGAAGACCAGACCGAAATGGCGGCCGAGCGCCTCGCTCCAGCCGATGCTGGTGACGCGCCCGGCAATCTGACCGTCGCGGATGACCAGATGACATTCCTTCGGCGGCGTGGCATTGAAGTCGCGCTCGAGCATGAAGCCGGCGAGCTTCTGGCGCAGCGGCTGCTTGTGCAGCACCTGCAGGCTGCGCTGACCGACGAAGAACGGCTTGTCCATCTTCACCGCCCATTCCAGTGCCGCTTCGAACGGCGTGGTCAGCCCGTCGGTGTCCTGGCCGATGATGATGTGGCCCTTCTCCAGGCGCAGCAGGCGCTGCGCTTCCACGCCGAACGGACGGATGCCGTGGCTTGCACCCGCACGCATCAAAAGATCCCACAACGCCGGTGCGTGTTCGGACGGCATGTGGATCTCGAAGCCCAGCTCGCCGACGAAGCCTACCCGCATCAAGCGCGCCGGCATGCCGGCGATGGTCCCCTCGCGCAATGCGAGATAGGGAAAAGCGTTCTCGCCGACGTCGAAATCCGCCAGCTGCGCCAGGATCGTACGCGCGGACGGGCCGGCCAGATTGATCGCGGCGCAGGCGCCGGTGAGATTGACGATGCCTGCCCGCAGGCCCCACATGGTGATCAGGCGCTGCAGCTCGCGGTACACGGTCGCGGAGCCGGTGGTCGTGGTGGTGAAGTAGAACTTGTGCTCGGCCAGCCGGCCGATGACGCCGTCGTCTATGACCACGCCGGCCTCGTCCAGCATGATGCCGTAGCGCGTGGTGCCCGGCTTCATGTTCCTGAAGCGGCCGGTGTAGACGCGCTCGAGCAACTCGCCCGCGTCCGCTCCGGACAGCTCGATCTTGCCGAGCGTGCCGACATCGATGAGGCCCGCGCCGGTGCGCACCGCCTTCGCCTCCTCGCGCACCAGCTCCGCCTTGGACTTGCCGGAGCGTGCATAGTATTCGGGCCGCAGCCACATGCCGGCCTCCATGAACACTGCGTCCAGCTGCTGGTGCCGGGCGTGCAGCGCCGTGCGCCGCACCGGATGGAAGCCGCGCCCGGCGAGATGGCCGAGCGGTACCGGATGAAAGAACGGCCGGGCCGTGGTAGTGCCGACCGAATCGATCGGCTGTTTCAGGATGTGCGCGAGGATGCGCACCGCATTCATGTTGGAATGCTTGCCCTGGCTCGGCCCCATGCCGACGGTGGTGTAGCGCTTGAGCAGCTCGATGTTGTCGAAGCCTTCCTGCGCAGCGTTGTAGAAATCCGCGAGCTGCAGATCCTCGTCGAAGTCGATGAAGTTCTTGCCCCGTGCGTGCTCGACGAACGGAAACGGATGCGATACCGCGCGGCGCGCGCGCGCCGCCTCGGCGGGCACATGTGTGCCGAGTCCGATGTGCGCGAGCGCAAGCCAGGCGGCGCGCTCGCCGTCACGCATGCGATCGGCCAGGTCGTACACGCCGTTGACGCGTCCGGCGGCGAACACCCCCTCGGGCAGCTGCACCGGCACGAACTGCCCCGGCAACTCCTCGTAGCGCATGTGTGCGCCGGCCTGATGCAGCAGCGCAGTGGCGGGAGCGAAGCCCACGCTCATCGCCACGCCGTCGCAGGCGATGGTTTCCCGCGCACCCGCAGCCATGCCGCTGCCGTTCCATGGGGCGACGCTTACCGCCTTCACGCCTGAACCGTCTCCGGCGGCATGCGCCTCCACGATGCAATGCTCGAGCAGGATGCGCACGCCGCGCTGCGCGACCTCCAACGCGGCGGGACACTTCTCGCCCGTGCGGGTCAGGTCGATCACCGCCTGGATGCGGACGCCGGCATCGAGCAGGTCGAGGGCCGCGGCGTAGCCCTCCTCGTTGGCGGTCAGCACCACCGCCTCACGCATCGGCTGCACTGCGTAACGATGGATCAGCCGCTGCGCCGCGGAAGCGAGCATGACGCCGGGCAGATCGTTGTTGCGGAACACCGCGGGTTGCTCGAACACGCCGGTGGCCACCACTACCGCTTTCGCACGCACCTTGGTGATGTTTCCGGCATCGACCAGCGGCACCCAGTGATCGGCGTAATAGCCGGCCGCGAACGTCGCCGTGCGCACCTCGACGTTCGCCTGCGCCGCCAGCGCCGCGAGCAGTTCGGCAGCCGTGGCAGCCGCCTCGCCGGCGGGCCGCGCATAGGTCAGGCTGCCGCCCGCCTGCGCGTTCTCGTCGACCAGGATGACGCGTGCGCCGGCACGCCCCGCGCACACCGCGGCGGCCAAGCCCGCAGGGCCGGCGCCGATCACCAGCACATCGGCGAAGTCGTAGCGCTTGGCCGACACCGGCCGCGCTGCCTGGAAGTTCAACTGACCCAGACCGCTGATGCGGCGGATCAGGCGCTCCCAGTGCGGGAAAGTCCACTTCGGCCGGAAGAACGTCTTGTAATAGAAACCCACCGGCAGGAAGCGTGCGAGCTTGTCGATGACACGGGCGCGATCGCTGTGCAGGCTACCGAAGGTGTTCACCGCGAGCAGGCGCATACCCGCACACAGCGGCAGGCCGTCCGCACGCAGGTTGGGCGAGATGCCGTCGGTGACCATGGCGTTGACGTCATGGTTGGCCAGGCTCAGCACGCCGCGCGGGCGGTGATACTTGAAGCTGCGCCCGACGAGGCGGACCCCGTTGGCGAGCAGCGCCGAAGCGAGAGTGTCGCCGGCGAAGCCCTGGTAGCGCCGGCCGTCGAAATCGAACGGCAGCACGCGCGCGCGGTCGATGCGGCCGCCGGCGGGAAGACGGAAGCCGCTCATTCCGGCACCGCCGGATCGTCCTCGGGCTTGCCGATCGCCGCGATCTCGTGGGTCACGGTGTGGCGCACCACCTTGATGAAGCGCCGGCAGCCCTGCGCGTGCTGCCACCACTCGCGGTGCCAGCCCTTCGGGTTGTCGCGCTCGAACACAGAGGCGAAGAACGCGTCGAGGCCGGCATCGGCCGCCGGACGCTGCACGCTCGCGTCGCCGCGATAGCGGAACTCCGCTTCGTCGCGCTCGCCGCACCAGGGGCAGGCAATCCTGAGCATCGTCAGTGCGCCCAGGGATAGGGGCCGGCGCCGCGCTCGTCGAGCGTGCGGCCGGCGCGGAAGCGGTCGAGGCCGAAATGCGCACCGACCGGGTGCGGCCTTCCGGTGGCGACGAGATGCGCGGTGATCATTCCGCCCGCCGGGATCGCCTTGAACCCGCCATAGCACCAGCCGCCGTTGATGTAGAGGTCCTCGACCGGCGTCGCCGAGACGATCGGGCTGCCGTCCATGGTCATGTCCATCACGCCGCCCCACTGGCGCAGCACGCGCAGCCGCTTGACCGACGGGATCAGCGTTGCCCCCGCCGACAGCACCTCCTCCACCACGGGCAGATGGCCGCGCTGGGCGTAGGTGTTGTGGCCGTCGATCGCACCGCCGAAGACGAGGCCGCCCTTGTCGGACTGGCTGACATAGAAATGGCCGCCGCCATAGGTCATCACCACGTCGAGCATCGGCTTCACGCCCTCGGTGACGAAGGCCTGGAGGACGTGGGTTTCGAGCGGCAGGCGGAATCCGGCCATCGCCGCGAGGCGCGAGGAATGGCCGGCGACGGCGAACACCACCTTGCGTGCGCGGATCGTGCCGCGCGTGGTGTCGACCCCGGCGACGCGGCTGCCCTCGCGCCGCACGCCCGTGACCTCGCAATACTGCACGATGTCGACGCCGCGCGCGCTGGCCGCACGCGCATAACCCCAGGCGACGGCATCGTGGCGCACCGTGCCGCCGCGGCGCTGCAGGAAGCCGCCAAGCACGGGATAGCGGCCGTTGTCGGCGTCGATCATCGGCACGAGGCGCTTGACCGCCGCCTTGTCGAGGAACTCGTTGTCGGCCCCTTCGAGCCGCATCATGTTGGCGCGGCGCGCGAAGAAGTCGCGCTGCGCATCGCTGTGGAACAGGTTGAGCGTGCCGCGCTGGCTCACCATGGCGTTGAAATTGACGTCCTGCTCGAAGCGTTCCCACAGCTTCAGCGAGGCTTCGTAGAAGCGGTGGTTCTCCGGCAGGAAGTAGTTGGAGCGCACCAGCGTGGTGTTGCGGCCGACATTGCCGAGGCCGATCACGCCGCGCTCGAGCACCGCGACGTCGGTGATGCCGTGCGTCGTCGCGAGGTGCCAGGCGGTGGACAGGCCGTGGCCGCCGCCGCCGACGATGATCGCGTCATAGGCCGGCTTCGGTTCGGGCGCGCGCCACTGGCGCGCCCAGCCCTGATGGGCGTTCGCGGCCTCGGTCAGAAGCGTGCGCAGCGAGAAATGGCGCATCGGCCGGTTCCTGTCGTTGCCCCCACTGTGCCCGAGTTGCCGGGGCAAATCTCGAAACCAGGCGAAAAAAACTGGAATAAATGCGACATTGGCCCATGCGCCCTGCGACCCCACCCGCCGCCGCGCCGGCTGACGCGGCCAAGCTGCGCGTCGGCTTCCTGCTCA
>JAHCKU010000176.1 GCA_026125625.1 Burkholderiales bacterium
GAGGCGTCGCTTTCCTGTCCCGAGCGCGATTTCCTCTCGGACGAGATCGCGGCTGTTGCCAGCGACTTAGGGCAGATTGTTGGAGATGCTGGCGATGCCTGACCAAGGCAGCATGACGATGTCCGAGCACACAGGCAGGCGCCGCCCTCGCGCAGCCTTGCCCTATGCCGACATCCCTAAACTTGTCGTCGACCTGAAACGAGCTAGCACGGCCGAACCGATCAAGGCGGCGATCGAGTTCCTCATTCTCACGGCGGCGCGCACCGATCACGTCATTAGAGCGCGCTGGGAAGAATTCGATGTCGGTATAGCAGCGTGGACCATCCCAGCAGAGCGCATGAGGACCAACCATGCGCACCAGGTGCCGCTCGCGCCGCGTGCCGTCGCCATCCTGCGCGAGATGCACGAGCTGCTCGGCGCCGCCGGATTCGTGTTCCACCTCGGCCGCGAGGAACAGCCGCAACAGCCGCTGTCGAACATGTCGCTGCTGATGCCTCTTCGTCGAATGGGCTATGCCTGCACCGTGCAGGGCTTCCGTACTACCTTCAGCGAATGGGCTGCAGAGCAGGCGAACTTCCCGCCGGAGATTGCCGAGGCAGCATTAGGCCGCCCTGCAGAGAATTCGACGGGGAAGGCAGAGCATCGCCGCGACCTGGTCGAGAACCGCCGGCAGTTGATGCTGATGTGGGAGAAGCACGTTCTCTCCCGTTTCGCAAAGGTCGCGTTCCTGCGAAGCGGCAGCATAGGGCGCCCTACTCATGGATGCTAAACGAATCCCGGGGCTGCGCCAGGATCCGGACACGGGCGAGTACCGCATCGATGTCGTCCTCGCCGGCGAGCCGATGCAGCTTGCCACTGGCACGACCGACTTCAAGAGCGCAGCCCAGGCGCTGGAGAAGGTCCGCCAGCACCTACGCGAGCGAGCGGCACTTGCCGGGGAATCCAACATCACCTGGAACGAGCTCGCCCTCGAGCATCTCAAGCGCATCGAGCTGCGCGGCAACCGTACGATCGAGGATACTCGTGCCAAGCTGCGCTGGCTCGAGCCGCACTTGGGGCACATGCTTGTTCGCGACATCGATGAGTCGGTGATCCGCGAGGTCCTGGAGAGGCGGCGCCTCGAGCCCAGGAAGCTCTACACGAAGAAGGCCGGTGTACGCCTAATCCCACGCAAGCAGCCGCTGCGGCCGACCACACTGAATCGCTGGTGGGCACTTATCCATGCCATGCTGCGCTTCGCCTTAGGCAGGGGCTACATCAGCCGCATGCCGAGTTGGGACGGCCACGTTCCGGAGCCGCGCGGCAAGGCGCGTGTAGTGCGCTGGCTGCGTCCGGAAGAGGCTGAACGTCTGCTCAAGGCGCTGCCGCTACACGCGCACCCGGTCGTGAGCTTTGCCCTGGCCACGGGCCTGCGCAAGGCGAACGTCTTGGGTCTGTGCTGGGACCAGGTCGACCTCGAACGCCACCTGGTGCACATCAGCGCTGCTGATGCCAAAGGCAAGAAGAACTTGGGGCTACCACTCTCGGAGAAGGCAGTTCAAATTTTGCGCGGCCAGCTCGGACGGCACGAAAGAGCCGTGTTCACTTATAGAGGGAGGCCTGTTCGGGATTTGGATAGCAAGGCATGGAAGACGGCACTCAAGCGCGCAAAGATCGACCCGAGGTTTCGAAACCATGACTTGAGACATACCTGGGCGAGCTGGCATCTGCAAGCAGGGACACCGTTGGAAGTCCTCAGGCAGCTGGGCGGGTGGTCAACGCTCGATATGGTGATGACCTACGCGCACCTGTCGACCAGTCACCTCGCGCAGTTCGCCGACAACAGCCGCAGGCCGGATCAGCCGGGCGAAGGCACGATGGTTTGGCCGAACGCAGAAGTGCACGCGACCGGCCAAGTATCCCAGCGCGTCGGCGTTGGCAGGCGCGGTCCTGCTCGCAAAGCGAAGACCGTCGCCATGAAATCAGCCTCGTCCGATCTAGGCAGGATCGTCGATCGCGTAATCGGCCGCAGCCGGCGGCAGTCTGGCGTGGTTGAGCAAGCCGTGCGGCGCGCCCGTCAAGTCTAGGATGGCCTTTGCGGTAGTCTACTGGTGCCAGCCCTAGGCTGATCCCCGAATGCCGGGCACCTTCACCCGGCCCGGGCTGGCGCATCCCCCCTCTTGAAGGCTCTCTGCGCATGAAGGAGCGCGATCATGGCCGGGCATGCTCAGCCCCCGGAGAAACGTCCACCGGACACCTCCGACGCCCAGAAGGATCCTCCTCGCCAACCGCGTCTGCAAGGCATCGCCGAACCTAGCGCCTTCACACGCGCTGGCCTTCTTGCTCGGTTCTCGGAGCACGAACGCAGCCTTAGAGAGGCTCACGGCATAGATGAGGAGTTACCGCTCGCGGCACGGTTGTCGGACGCCTTCTGGTGGTACTACAACCATTGGGAGCCACGGGTCCCGCAGAAGAGTGAAGCTCCTGACCTGCGCAGGCAAAAGACGGCAATCGATCGAGAGCTTGCCAAGCAGGATCTGCCCGGCCACAGCAGAGAGCGGTTAAATCGAAGCTCTCAGCAAGTAGAGGATCGACTCACCGAGATTACACAGGGCCGTGGAAGGCCCGCAAATTTTGCGGTGGAAACACTACTCCTCGAGTTAATCGACATCTACGAAAAAGGCGTGGGCCAGAAGGCTTCAGTCTCAAGGAATTCGATTACTGGAGTGGTCGTCGGCCCCCTCTTCCGATTTGTTATGGCAGTGCTTGCCGCCGCCCCGAAACCACTATCAATGTCAGAGATAGCGATTGGCCAAGCCCTCTGCCGTGCTTTGAAAAAGAAGCACAAACCGCAGAAAAGTGGCCGCCATTGATTTTTGATCATATGACTTCCTTGTAACTGCTCTGCATGCTTGTTCCCGTTCGCCTACTTACGCACACCCATCCCAGCGAACGCATGACAGAAGGAGCGGATACAAATGCTGCACAGGACGAAAACAAGCGCCCAACCCAGGAGCTTCCTGACGATCGAAGAAAGCTGCAGGGACGCGAACGTCAGCCGCACAACTTGGTACGAGCTCGACAAGATCGGCAAGGCGCCGCGCACCATCCGCATAGGACGGAAGCGCCTGGTGCCGATCGAAGAGCAAGCGCGGTGGCGCATCCAGCTGCTGGATGATAGCGGGGTACTGCCGCCCGCCGGTGATGAAGCGCCGGCAGCAGCAAGGCTGCTCGTAGCGCTCGCGATGGACCCGAAAACACCCCCCGAGGTCAGGCGCCAGGCGTGCGTTGACATTATGAAGATGGCCGGGATAGGTGCAGAGGTTGGGAGCTAGGGAGTTCGCGAGCTCACGCGCCTGCGTGCCATGCAACGCAATCGCTCGATCCCGAAGCGGGAAAGGATAGCCGGCAGACGGAGCACGCTCTCCTTCGCCTCGCTGCCTCTGGCCTATTTCACGTCTCCCGAGTACAGCAGGCTTTCCCCCCGCGCGGTAAAGCTGTTGCTGGACCTGTTTACGCAGTTCAAGGGAGCGAACAACGGCGATCTATGTGCGGCGTTTTCCATCATGCGCCCGCTTGGTTGGACATCACGCGACCAGCTGCACAAAGGACTCCAAGAGCTTCTCGCCGAAGGGTGGATCACCGTAACGCGTCAGGGAGGCAAGAATCTGCCTACGCTCTTCGCAGTCACTTGGCTGCCGATCAACGAGTGTGCGGGCAAGCTCGACGTGAGGGCAACAAGCACACCGTTGCACACGTGGAAGAAGCCGGCCAAAGAAACCGCACTCGTGCTCAGTTTGCCTACGCCGACCTCTCCGAAAACGCATTCCTTGACCCGCCACACGGGACAAGTTGACCCGCCACACGGGACAAGTACTGCTCACAAATGAGGCAGGTTGACCCGCCACACGGGACAGTGCGCCGAATTTTGGGCGTTTCGTTGACCCGCCACACGGGCTCCTATCTAGATATCTACCATATGGGGTGTTGTCGATGACATTCAGACAAGAGCAAGAGAGCACAGCCGGTCCGGATCAATACCAGACGGTCTATTCGAGAACCCCACGCAATAGCTACGAGGAGATCTTCGTTGCCCTGGCGAAGTGGAAAAATCGACTCGGCGTGGATATGCGGACGTGGCGGACGGATCGCCACGGCAATACCTTCCCAGGAAGCGGCATTCGGGTGCGCATTCCCGACTTCCTGGATGTGCTCGCCGGCATGCTGGCCGCCGCGGTCGACCTGCATCGACAAGGGGCGATCGACTTGAATGCAATCGGCGTCCCATGCGACGAAGGCACGACACAATGGACGGCAGAGCAGCTGGAGCGCATTGACCTCTCGCTACTCACACGCCACGAGCAGGGGGAGGCTATCGAGGCTATAGCTGCCCGGATGTCGATGGATAGGCAGCGGGTACAGGACGGCATCGAGCGGGCTCGCCACCGACGGGAGCAGGAACGGCCCTCAGGGGCTACCAGGCGGGCCGCTACAGCGCTGCGTCAGCCGTCGGCAGTTGTTGACTCCGAATCCCCCGCGAGCCCTCAGGAGGCGCTACGCCTGCACGAGCAGGGCCTTTCCTACGGGGAGATTGGGCACGCCATGGGTGTCGATCGAAGTACGGCCCTGCGGTGGGTACGGCGCGCGCGCCAAACGGCCGAAGCACCAGCCCATCAGACGCAACACCACGCAACAGGCGCAACAGCGAATGCAACGGTGGACGCAACAGGCGCAACAGTGCGCAGCGAATCGTTGCTGTGATCGGAAGAGCGAGGCTTACCTGGTCGTAGCCTTGCACTCGCGGAGAGGGGGCTGACCGGCTACTTTCTCCCGCGCCACCGGCGCCTTCGAGGTACCGGCCTGCTGCGCATGCGATCCCAGAGAGCGAGGAACTCCACGTAGGACTTCTCCTTATCCGTCAGCGGTCGCCCCTGCCGCTTCGCCTTGGCCACCAGGAGCCGGGTGGAGCACAAGTACAACCGCATGATGCGAGCGGTGACCATTGGAATTCCCCTCTCCTGAATCGAATGCGTGCCTCGCGGATGTTTGCATAACTTTGAGTAATCCGCCTGTGCTGTATCAGCATGATTTAAGGTAGAGTTTTGCTCCCTATCGCAGTAGGAGGAGGCAAATGGCTCGCCGCCGTCTTCGCCGTTCTCTACATCAAACCCTTTCCGGCCTTCCAGACCGCTACGTAAGCCCGGAGCTGTCCGAGAAGCGCCGACAGGCCGCGCGTGCGCGCTGGGCCAAGGAGCGCGGAGCCGACACCTCCAACGAAGGGCAGGCCGTCCAAGCCCCGTCCGACGCGCCGCAGGAGCCACCACAGTTCGCGGCACCCATCGCTGCTACACCGGCCGCACTGGAGCAAGCGAAGCCGCCCCAGCTCACTGCGATGGGCTGCGTCATGAATGCCCTGCCCGAAGCGGTGGGCGTTGTTCTGGAAATCATGCGAGACGATCGGCAGCGGGGCGAGACTCGGCTCAACGCCGCAAAGGTGCTGCTTGACGTCGGCGGCATGTATCAGGAAGAGTCAAAACGACTTATGCGGCCGGTCGAGGAGATGAACCTCGCCGAACTGGAGGCTTTCATGAAGGAGGGCCGGGCAGAGCTTGCAAGGCTGCGCGCGGAGCAGCCTATCGACTTGGCCCAGGGATCAGACGGCGCGTACTCCGTACCGGGGTAAAGTCCTCCCTGCTTCTCGGAAGCGCACGCTCAAGGAGATTCTGGATGGTGAGTCCAAGACTGAAAGCGATCATCGAAGCGTCGAAGAAGGGGATGTATCTCCCGAAGGTGAGGGCGTCCTCAAGGCCTACGACCGGGAAGAGCTCGAAGCCCGAGACGCCAAGCAGCGCGCAGCCGAGCGAGAAGAAAGTTGATCGATCTTGACCTTGAATTCAGTACCTGCGGCCGCGCCCATTGAATTGGGGTTCAGGCAGAAGCCCCATGGCAAGCAAAGCGAGTGCTACCAGAAGCGCCGAAACGGCGAACCCGGCAGCAAGCAAACGCCACAGACGGCCGTCCTGTTCAACGCCAGCAGATTGCCGAAGCATAGTGCGACCCACCGCGAACGTAACGAGGACCCCCAGCAACGCGCCAGGTACCGCGAACAGCATCGGCAAGACCGTTCGCGCCTTGCTCCCAGCCATGAGGGTCAACGTTCCAAAAATCCACCAGGTGGCGGTACCAAAGGCCCAGTAAGCAGCAATCAGGTATTGCCACTGCGCTTGCCGACTCCAGGCACGAAGACGAGCCCATCTGCCGGGAGAAAGCGAGCCCTGGGCCGGCGCAGCTCGGGCGGCATGAATGGTGGATTCTTTCGGTAATGCCGTCGTGCTCTGATGTTGGCCGGCTGTCGGGCTGGGTGGACCTAGAACTAGCTCGGTTCGTGTATCTAGTGGATTGCTAAGAGGCGATATGGGCTTGCGCCAGAACACGCCATGCAGAAGGACTATGACACACAGCCACAACAGAGTAGCTAGGTAGCGGCTCATCAAGGCAACGAGCACCTCTCCAGCAGTCGGAGAGCCAAGGTCGAAGTAGTCGTTGCTGACCCATAGAATCCACCATATCGCCGTACTGAAGACGGCAACCACTGCGGCCAGTCCGAGCAACCGAACCCAGCGCCCCCATGCAGAGCGTACAACGAAGGCACCGATAATCAGCTCTGGCGACAGCGAAACGCCAAGCGTGCGGCCTGCTAGTGCTTCCAATGCACCGATGATCATTTCC
>JAHCKU010000177.1 GCA_026125625.1 Burkholderiales bacterium
GACAGGACACGCCAGAGCTTGCAGGGAGCGCAGCCATGAGCGACCGCCGCGACGACGATTTCCGCGCGCGCCCCAGCGCCCCGAAGAACCGGGGCAAGGGCCAGGGGCAGAGCTTCGTTTCCAAGGTGCTCAAGCAGGCGGGCAAGGCCAGCGGCGGCAAGTCCACCGTGCGCCGTCCGGCATCGGCGCATGGCACAGGCCAGCGCCCCGGCTCGCGCCTGGGGCGCGGCCATACGGCGGCGCGCTTCGCAGGCACCAAGCTGACGCCCATGTCGCGGCGCGTGACCATCAAGACGCTGCTGGTCAATCAGCGCAACGCCAGCCCGCAATCGCTCGCCAAGCACCTGCGCTACATCGAACGGGACGGCGCCGGCCGCGATGGCGAGCCAGGCCGGGCTTACGGGCCGCAGGCCGACGACGCCGACCTCGACGCTTTCAAGGAACGCTGCGCCGACGACCGGCACCATTTCCGCTTCATCGTCTCGCCCGAGGACGGCGCCGAACTGGACGACCTGCGCACCTATACCCGGCATCTGGTGAGCCGCATGGAAGCCGACCTGGGCACGCGGCTGGATTGGGTGGCGGTGGACCACTGGAACACCGACAACCCGCACACTCACCTGATCGTGCGCGGGTGTGACGACACCGGCAAAGACCTCATCATCGCAGGCGACTACATCGCCCACGGTTTCCGCCATCGCGCTGCCGAGCTGGCGACCGAATGGTTGGGGCCGCGCACCGAGCTGGAAATCCAGCAGACCTTGCAGCGCGAGGTGGAGCAAGAGCGGTGGACGAGCCTGGATCGCACCCTGCAACGCGAGGCTGGCGAGGACGGCCGAGTGCAGATCGAACGCTTCAACGAACCGCGGCTGCAACGCCAGCGCCTGCTGTTGATCGGCCGCCTGCAACGCTTGCAGCGCATGGGCCTCGCCGACGAGATGCAGCCGGGCACCTGGGCCGTCCATGCCGACGCGGAAAAGGCTCTGCGCGCGCTGGGCGAGCGTGGCGACATCATCCGCACCATGCAGCGGGCCATGCGCAGCGAGCCGCGCGAGCTGGCGGTGTTCGAGCCGGGCGACGATGGCCGCACCATCGTCGGCCGCGTGGCCGCGAAGGGGCTGGCCGACGAGCTGCGCGACCGGGGCTATCTGGTCATCGACGGGGTGGACGGCAAGGCCCATTACGTCGCGCTCAACGCCCGCGACGAGCTGGCGAACTACCCGACCGGCGCTGTGGTGGAAGTGAAGGGATCGGCCGACGTGCGCGCGGCCGACAAGAACATCGCCGCGCTGGCGAGCGATGGCCTGTACCGCACCGATCATCACCTAGCCGTGGCGCAGGGCCAGGCCATCCCCGGACGTGACCCGCAGGAAGTCGTCGCGGCCCACGTCCGCCGACTCGAAGCCCTGCGCCGGGCCGGCATCGTGGAGCGCGTGGCCGAGGGACTATGGAAGGTGCCGGACGACTTGGCCGAGCGCGGGCGCCAGTACGACGCGCAGCGCCTGGGCGGCGTGGCGGTGGAGCTGAAATCGCACCTGCCCATTGAGCGGCAGGCCCGCGTCATCGGCGCCACCTGGCTGGATCAGCAGTTGATCGGCGGCGGCAAGGGCCTGGGTGACCTGGGCTTTGGCGGCGAGGCCAAGCAGGCCATGCAGCAGCGCGCCGACTTCCTGGCCGAACAGGGGCTGGCAGAGCGGCGTGGGCAGCGCGTGATCCTTGCCCGCAACCTGCTGGCGACGCTACGCGGGCGGGAGGTGGCAGCGGCGGCTCAGACCATCGCTGCCGAAACCGGCCTGGAGCACCGCGCGCTGGGTGATGGCGAGCGCATCAGCGGCGTCTACCGGCGCAGCGTGATGCTGGCCAGCGGGCGCTTTGCGATGCTCGATGACGGCAAGGGTTTCAGCTTGGTGCCCTGGAAGCCGGTGATTGAACAACGGCTTGGTAAGACACTCGCCGCCACCGTCCGTTCGGGAAGTGTGACCTGGGAGATCGGGAGGCAGCGCGGCCCGTCGATTTGAACCGCGCGTCCTGGGAGTTCGGAAGGAAGCGCGGCTTGCGACGCTACGACCCAATAATGTAGTCTTAACTTAATTAAGTCATTACTACATAATGACGCAATGAATAGCCTGACCGCCCTCGCGGACCCTACGCGCCGCCGGATCGTCGAGACACTTGCTCGTGGGCCACTGTCGTCCGGAGAGATCGCGGCGCATTTCGACATCACGCCACCTGCGGTCTCGCAGCACTTGAAGACTCTGCGCGTGGCGAAGCTCGTGCGCGTGCATGCGGAAGGACAACGACGGATTTACGCCCTCGACAAGGAAGGCGTTGACGAAATCTCAAACTGGGTTGAGCAGCTCAGAAAGTTTTGGGCAGACAAATTTGATGCCCTGGAAGATGCGCTGCGCAAATAGTTTTGACCAACCGGAAGAATGACGATGAACAACAAAGGTGAAGTATCAACTGTGGGATGCGTGACCTTCAGACGTGTCTTACCTGGACCGATTGACAAGGTTTGGGCACACCTGACCAACACAAAACTGTTGCCATCTTGGTTTGGCGAGGACAGCAGCATCGAAGGGAGGCAAGGTGGTGCGGTGCGCCTGATGGGCGGCCACATACGCGGCGTTGTCACGCAATGGCAGCCACCGAAAAGGCTTATCTACACCTGGAATGTCTTTGATCCAACTGACAGGCCAGATGCAGTTTCGACCCATCCTGAATCCTACCCAACTTTTGAACTGGAGCCGCGAAGCGGAGGAAACGAAGTGACATTGACTTTCAAACACTTTCCCATTCCTGAGCACATGATTCTGCAGAGCGCTATGGGATGGCACACCATGCTCGATATTTTGACTACTGCGCTGCTCGGCGAGAAGGTCGAAGAGCGATCCGTCTATATGCAGAAGAACGCCGCACTTTACGGTGTTGATCTCAACAATCTAGCGCGGTAGCCGTGTCAACTTCCTGCGCGCTTCTGGAGACGGCACAGTGCCGGCAAGAAGAACCGGAGGCCGATATTCGGCTGCGTCCCCGTTGAGGAACAGGAGAAAGCAATGGCGCTTGCGACTCCGTATTGTTCCACCTTTGCACGCCGTGCATCATGGTAGGGCGTCGCGATGGAACTGCGCCATCTTCGTTGTTTCGTTGCGGTCGCAGAGGAGCTCCACTTCGCCCGCGCGGCCGAGAAGCTGCACATCGAGACATCGCCACTGTCGCGGGCCATCAAGGAACTGGAAGAAGAACTGGGCGTGGTGCTGTTCGCCCGCACCACGCGCAGCACACGACTGACCCGTGCTGGCAAGCTATTCCTGGAGCATGTGCGCCGTGTGTTCAAAGCCTTGGAACAGGCACGCGACAGCGTGAAAGCGGCAGCAAACGGCTTTCATGGCCAGTTGCGCGTGGCCTTGTCGGACGGCATCACGCCATCGCGTTTGCCGGCTTTGCTGGCGCTGTGTCGTCAGGAGGAACCCGAGGTTGAAATTCGCTTCTTCGAGGTGCCGCTGTCGCAGCAGATCAAGGGTCTGCATGAAGACCTGTATGACGTAGGGTTCACGCAGTCCGATGAAGTAGGCGATGGCGTTACCGCCATACCTGTTTGGAGCGATCCGATCGTAGTGGCAGTTCCCGCGCGGCATCCGCTGCTGGCGCACAAGCGCATTCCCCTGGATGAACTGCTGCGCTATCCGCTTGTCCTGTGTGATCCGCAAGTATGTGAAGGCCCCGCCAAGCACATTGATCGGATACTGCGACGGGTGGACATGGAGCCACTTGTCGCAGAGCGAGTCGCTTCCTGTGATCTGATGATGGCGCTGGTATCGGCCGGCTTCGCGCTTGGGCTGGCGGGTGCCGCGCGTATTGCCAGCAGCCCTGAAACGGGCGTGGTGGCCCGGCCGCTGGCGTTGCGCGTGCCGCCGCTGACGACCTACCTGCTGCACGCCGAAGGCGAGCCGTCCGATGTGCTTGCGCGGTTCATTGAGCGCGTGCAGGCCATTGAGTCACCGGAATCCCCAAGGCCCAAGCCGGGCCATCATTCCGATTCCCTGGAGGAACCTGCGCCATGAAAAGGATCATCCCGCTCTTGCTGGTGGCCGCGTTGACTGCCTGCGGCCAGTCCGAGACGCCTCAGAAGGCCAACACCTCGGAAGCGAGTATCCCAACGGTGGAAGAACTGGCGGCCAATCCCGAACGGCTCAAGGAATTGCGCCAGCAATGCAAGACCGACCGACCGAAGCTCGGCGACGTGTTGTGCAACCGGGTGGCCGAGGCCACGCGCAAGCGGTTCTATGGCGACGGCGAAACGCCCTACACGCCACCGAAGGAATCGCCCAAGTTTTGATCGCTGGCGGTTCGCCGCATCGCCTTCAATTTTCTGCTCGACACGCCGCAATGCGCCTGCGCTTGCGGCGTTTTTCTTTGCCTCGCCCCCGCACTCATTCTTTCTTTTTCCTCGACCTTTCTGCTGAAAACGGTCTTTGACCGGCACTGACCCGGCACCGATCCTGACGCTTGCGGCACATCTCTGTGCCGCGCTTTCCATGAGGAACCAGCGCAGGAGAAATCGGAGGCCAGGTCATGCAAGGGACGAACGTGCTGTTCGGTCAGATCGCCGTGGTATTCGGCATCGTGATCGCCGGAGTGTGGGGTGCCACACAATGGACAGCAGCAGCCCTTGGCTATCAAGTACGCCTTGGCTCGCCCTGGTTCGATTTTCTTGGCACGTCGATCTACCACCCGTGGAAGCTGTTTGAGTGGTGGTTCTTCTTCGGCGCCTATGCGCCGGAAGTGTTCGACACCGGCGGCGTCATTGCCGGTGCCAGCGGCATGGTCGCTGTGGTCGTCGCCATCGCCATGTCGGTATGGCGATCGCGCCAAGCGCGTCTGGTCACGACCTACGGCTCTGCGCGCTGGGCGAACGCGCAGGACATTCGCAAGGCTGGCCTCACGCAGCCTGCCGGCGTGTTCCTGGGCCAGCACGATCGCCAATATCTGCGGCATGAAGGCCCGGAACACGTCCTGACCTTCGCGCCCACGCGCTCGGGCAAGGGCGTGGGCCTGGTGGTGCCCACCTTGTTGAGCTGGCCTGCATCGGCCGTCATTCACGACATCAAGGGCGAGAACTGGCAGATCACCGCCGGCTGGCGTTCGCGCTTCTCGCATTGCCTGCTGTTCAACCCGACCGATGCGAAGTCGGCCGCCTACAACCCGCTGCTGGAGGTGCGGCGCGGCGCGCATGAAGTGCGCGATGTGCAGAACATCGCGGACATCCTGGTCGATCCCGAGGGCGCGCTGGAGAAGCGCAACCACTGGGAAAAGACCTCGCACGCGCTGCTGGTCGGCGCCATCCTGCACGTGCTCTACGCGGGCGAAGACAAGACGCTGCGCGGCGTGGCGAACTTCCTGTCCGATCCGGCCAGTCCCTTCGAGCTGACCCTGCACCGCATGATGACCACACACCACCTGGGCGATGGGCCGCATCCGGTGGTGGCCTCGGCGGCGCGCGAAGTGCTCAACAAGAGCGACAACGAACGCTCGGGCGTCCTGTCCACGGCCATGTCGTTCCTCGGCCTGTACCGCGATCCGACGGTGGCCGAAGTCACGTCGCGTTGCGACTGGCGCATCGCCGACCTGATCGCGTCCGAGCATCCCGTTTCGCTCTACCTGGTCGTGCCGCCGTCGGACATCAGCCGCACCAAACCGCTGGTGCGCTTGATCCTCAACCAGATCGGCCGGCGCCTCACCGAATCGCTCGACGGCTCCGACGGCATCAAACGCCGCCACAAGCTGCTGCTGATGCTCGACGAGGTCCCGGCACTCGGACGTCTGGACTTCTTCGAGACGGCGCTGGCCTTCATGGCCGGCTACGGCATCCGCAGCTTCCTCATCGCGCAGTCGCTCAACCAGATCGACAAGGCCTACGGCCAGAACCACTCCATCCTCGACAACTGCCATGTCCGGGTGACGTTCGCCACCAACGACGAACGCACCGCCAAACGGATTTCCGAGACGCTGGGCACCGCGACCGAACTGCGCGCGCAGCGCAACTACGCGGGCCACCGACTGGCGCCGTGGCTGGGGCACCTCATGGTGTCGCGCCAGGAAACGGCCCGTCCGCTGCTGACGCCGGGCGAAGTGATGCAGCTTCCGCCGGATGAATCGGTGGTGATGGTGTCCAGCCTGCCACCGATCAAGGCCAAGAAGCTGCGCTACTACACGGACGCCAATTTCAAGTGTCGCGTGTTGCCGCCGCCTTCGCTTGCGGATGGGCACTACGCCGACGTGCCTCCCTCGCGGCTCGACGACTGGAGCGGGCTGGCGCTTCCCGCCGTGCCGGTCGCACCTGTTGCCGATGCCGCCGAAGGCTTCGCTGCCGCATCCGACGGCGGCCCACGCCGTCAGCCCGAGCTAACTGAGGCCGTCGCCTACGACCCCGGGCTGGCCGCTCCCTCCACCGACCTCGCGCTGCTCGACGACGACGACCTACTACTTCCCCTTCCTCGCCAGCTTGATCCGGCCATGCAGCGCACGGCCCGGCTGGCTTCCCTCGACCCCAACGACGGAATCGAGCTATGAGCCAGCACCGCCTGAATCTTTTTATTCAACCTGAGCACGCCAGGCGTCTGGACGAACTGGCCGCCAAGAAAGGCGTGTCCAAGTCGTCCATCGT
>JAHCKU010000178.1 GCA_026125625.1 Burkholderiales bacterium
ATCCTGATCAGTCCGCAAAGCTTCTTCTAGGCTTCTCGCGGCCTGCAGCCTTGACCGCGTCGGTGCTCGCAACATGGAACAACTGATTGCCCAGATCGTCACCATTGCCAAGGGCATGTGGCGGTTCCGCTGGCCGTCCTTGGCCGTGGCCTGGCTGGTGGCGGTGGTCGGCATGATCATCGTCTTCAGGGTGCCGGACAACTACGAGGCCACGGCGCGCGTCTACGTGGACACGCAGTCGATCCTGAAGCCGCTCATGTCCGGGCTGGCCGTACAGCCCAACGTCGAGCAGCAGGTGGTCATGCTCAGCCGAACGCTCATCAGCCGCCCCAACATGGAGAAGCTGGTGCGCATGGCCGACCTGGATCTGGAGGCGAAGACGCCCCAGCAGCGTGATGCCGTGATCGATGGATTGATGAGTTCGATCAAGGTGCAAGGGCGAGCCAAGGACAACCTGTACACCATCACCTATCGCAGCTCTCAACCCGCAAAGGCCAAGAGGGTGGTGGACTCCCTGCTGTCCATCTTCGTCGAATCCGGATTGGGCAACAAGCGCCGCGACACGGAGAAGGCGCAGCAGTTCATCGACGAGCAGATCCGCGAGTACGAGCGCCGGCTGCAGGAGGCCGAGCGCAGACTCAAGGACTTCAAGCTCACCAATCTGAACGGGCTGGCCGGCGGGCAGGACGCGATCAGCACCATGGTGGCCATGGAAGACCAGATCAGCCGTGCCCGCATGGACCTGCGTGCAGCGGAACAATCGCGCGACACCCTGAAGCGCGAACTTGCGGGTGAAGAACCGGTCTTTCTGCCGGACCCGAACTGGTCCGCACCGAGCATGAGTAACGAGTCGATATCGACGGAGCTGGATCAGCGCATCGAAGCACTCAAGCGCAATCTGGACGAGCTCCTGCGCAAATACACCGAGCAGCACCCGGATGTGACCGGCACGCGCCGCGTCCTGGCCGAGCTGGAAGCGCAACGCCAGGAACGCCTGGAGGCGCTCAGGAAGGCGATCGCCGAAGATAAATCGGAGGGTGCCAGGGCAATGCCCGGCGTGGAACGCAATCCGGTGTACCAGCAGCTCAAGTTGTCCCTGGCGGAAGCCGAGGCCAACACCGCCGCGCTGCGCGGCCGCCTGGTGGAGCTGGAAACACGCTATGAGCAGGTACGCAGCACTGCCCGGCTGCGCCCCGAGTTGGAAGAGCAGCTGGTGCAGTTGAACCGCGACTATCAGGTGCAGAAGTCACAGTACGACAGCCTGCTCGCCCGGCGCGAATCTGCATCCATGACGAGCGAGCTGGAACAATCGGCGAGCATCGCCGATTTCCGCGTGATCGATCCCCCGCGCGTCTCGCCCAAGCCGGTGGCGCCCAACCGATTGCTCCTGCTTCCGGCAGCGCTCGTCGTTTCACTCGGCGCAGGTGTGTTTTCCGCCTTCCTGTACGGGCAGGTATTTCCCACCTTCCACTCCGCACGCGGCCTGCGCCGCACCACGCAACGTCCCGTCCTGGGCGCTCTGACGCTGCAAGAAACGCCGCTGGCGAAGCGCAAGAATCGCATGCGTTCGTTCGCTTTCACGAGCGCCCTGGCCGGCCTGGTCGGCTTGTTCGGATCAGCCTGGGTCGTCCTGCTGCTGATGTCGCGGACTGCTTAGGAGCCCACGATGAGCCTAGTCGAGCAGGCGGCCAAGCGCCTGGAGCAGTTGCGCAAAGCCGCTACCGAAGCATCGAGCGAAGCAGCCGCGCCTGCGTCTGCACGGGATGGAGCCGGCAGCACCGATAACGCATCCACCATCGAGCGCATGGTGCGACGGATGGAAGTGGCGCCCGGGGAAACCGCGCAAGCTGCACAACCCACGGCGGAGCGGCGTGCCGCTGATATGGCTGCAGATCAGCTACCCCTTCCCCGTCATGCCGCGGCGGATACTCCCTCGCTGCGCGCGGATCTCGGCGATTCCGCCGACCAGGAGATGCGGCGTGAACCAGTATTGGGTGCGCTGGCGGACGTCCAGGACACCGAAGCACGCGACGATGCGCGCCGCTCGCGCAGGATTGCCATCGATTTGAAGCGCGTCGCCGCGGCAGGCGTGCTGACGCCGGACGCCGTGGAATCGCGGCTGGCGAACGAACTGCGCGTGATCAAGCGCCCCATCGTCAACAATTGCATAGGGAAATCCGCCTCGCGGGTGGTGCATGCCAACCGGGTGATGATCACCAGCTCGTCGCCGGGGGAGGGCAAGAGCTTCCTGTCGGCAAATCTGGCGATGAGCATCGCCATGGAGCGCGACAGCACGGTGCTGCTGATCGAAGCGGATACCGCCCGGCCGTCCCTGAGCACGCTGCTCGGCCTGCCGCCGACCCCTGGCCTGCTGGATCTGCTGGCGAATCCCGGCATGGACGTGGCGACGGCCCTGATCCGCACCGATGTACCGAAGCTTGCTTTCCTGCCCGCCGGCACACGCCAGCAGCACAGCAACGAGCTGCTCGCAAGCGAAGTGATGCAGCGTCTCGTCGACGAGCTCGCCAGCCGCTATCCGGATCGGATCCTGATCTTCGATTCGCCGCCCTTGCTGTTCTCGCCCGAGGCGCGCGTTCTGGCCCGCTATGTGGGCCAGGTGGTGGTGGTGGTGGAAGCCGAGAAGACCACGCACGGTATGCTGACCCAGGCACTGTCGATGGTCGAGGATTGCCCGGTCGTTCTTCTGGCGCTGAACAAGGCAACCTCTCCGGAAGAGAAGGGCTACTACTATTACACGGGTTAGTCGGACCACCGTGCCTCCTGCCGCTAACCCTCGTTCCCGGCCGGTGCGACGCCACGTCGCGAACGCCCCGACATCGCTCGCAGCGGCGGTCGCACTGATGCTGCCTGGCGGCGGGCAGATCGCCCTGGCCGGCGAGCCGCGCTTCGACGCATCGATCAACGCCGAGTTCACCCTGACCGACAACGCGCGGCTGTCCAATTCCAACGAGAAGACCGACCTCATCCTGCGGCTGATGCCCAGTCTGCGCGCAGGCGCGGAAGGCGGACGTGTCAAGTGGCACGTTGGCTACCAGCCGAATCTCGTGTTCTATCTGGCCAACGGGGACCAGAACAACGCACAGAACAACCTGAATGCCACGGCGTTGTTCGAGGCGGTCGACAACTTCTTCTTCATCGAAAGCCGCGCCACGGTCCGGCAAGCCTTCGAAAACCCGTTCCTGCCCACTCCAGGCGACGCCACGCTCGCAACCGGTAACCGAGTCGAAACCTATACGGTGGGATTGAGTCCTTATATCCAGGGTCAATTGTTCGGCGACTACCACTATCTGCTGCGCAACGACAACTACTATTCGAATGCGCAATCGAACGTCTCGGGTGACGTGCTGACCAGCCGGGTATTCGGCTCCATCGACAGCCCGGTTCAGCGCCGCCGCCTGTTCTGGGGTGCGGACGCGAGCTATGACTACACGAAGTTCGAGAACCAGCAGGCGTTCGAGGCCCAGCTCGTGCGTCTACGGGTCGGTGCTGTGGTCACGCCGGAGCTGTCGGTCACCGGCAGCGGCGGCTACGAACAGAACGACTATGGCCTGACCGACTACAGCGGCGCCATCTATGGCGCCGGCTTCGACTGGCGGCCGACCCCGCGCACGCGGTTCGCCGCCAACTGGGAAGAGCGCTTCTTCGGACCTTCCTATCAGGTCAGTCTCAATCACCGTACCCGTCTGACCACCTGGTCATTGAACGGATCTCGGAATACCCAGACTGCCAACAACGTCCTACTGGCCCTGTCGCCTGGGGAAACACGCGAATCACTCGATTCGATTCTCACCGCCCGCATCCCCGACCCCCTGATACGGGAAGCGGCCATCGATCAGTTCATGATGGAAACCGGGCTTCCGGAACTGCTCGGCGTGCCCCTCGGGTTCTACAACAAGAACATCTTCCTGGTCGAGCGTGTGGACGCGCGCGTGGGCATTCTGGGTGTCCGAAACTCACTGCATTTCCGTGCGTACTGGGAAGAATCCGAAACACTCACCACCGACGACGAGACGGTCGCGACCGATCTGTTCGCGCGCAACACGCGCTTTCGCACGCACGGCGGCGGAGCCGCCTATTCCCACGAGCTCGCGCCGCGCACCAATCTGACGCTCAGCCTGGACCGCTCCTACACACGCAGCCTGACCGAGCAGCTGGCACTGATCACCGGCCGCGACGCGACGCAAACCATCGCCCGGGTGTCGGTCACGCACGAACTGACTCCCAAGACCACCGTCACGGGACGCCTGCGGGTTGCCAGGTACGACTCGGACCAGGGAGGGCGGGACTACGATGAGCACGCCATCCAGGCATTGATCTTCCACCGATTCTAAGGCGCTCCGCATGTACGAGTCCTATTATCACCTCACCGGCAAGCCGTTCCAGCTCAGCCCCGATCCGGCGTTCTACTACGGCAGCCGCGTACACAAGCGCGCCTACGCCTATCTCGAGTACGGGCTCTATCAGGGCGAAGGTTTCATCGTCATCACCGGTGAGATCGGCGCAGGCAAGACCACGCTCGTACGCAGCCTGCTGGGGAACCTCGATCCGAACAAGGTGGTGGCTGCGCATCTGGTCAGCACCCAGCTGGATGCCGACGACGTGCTGCGTGCGGTTTGTGCCGCCTTCGGCACACCCGTAAAGGCAACCGACAAGGCCTCGCTGCTGCATCAGCTCGAAGCGTTCCTGCGCAACGTCGCCCTCGACAACCGGCGCGCCTTGCTGGTGGTGGACGAGGCCCAGAACCTCACGCCGCGGGCGGTGGAAGAGCTGCGCATGCTGTCGAATTTCCAGATCGGCGAGCGCGCCCTGCTGCAAAGCTTCCTGATCGGCCAGCCGGAGTTGCGCCAGATGATGCAGGGGCCGGACATGCAGCAGGTCCGCCAGCGCGTCATCGCCTCCTATCATCTGGGACCACTGGATCGTGAGGAGACGCAGGCCTACATCGAGCACCGCCTCAAGTTCGTCGGCTGGAACGGCGACCCGAAGATCGATGACGAGGCCTACGACGCGATCTTCACTTTCACGGCCGGCATTCCCCGCCGGATAAATCTGGTGTGCAACCGCCTCATGCTGGCGGGGTTCCTGAACGAAATGCACGTGCTGACCGCCGAGAACGTGGAAGGCGTGGTGAAGGAGATCAAGGAAGAGATCGGCGTGGTGAACAGTGAGACGCCGGCTTCCGACTGGAACGTCCCCGCCGCGGCTGAGGCGGCGCATCAGGTCGCCGAGCCCAAGGTGGTGGTGGCACCTGTCGACGAACGCCTGCTGAACCGCGTCGCACGACTGGAGAAAGGGTTGGTCGCAGTGCTGACCATGTTGAAACGGACCGCTCAGGGCCTGGAAAAACAAGAAAAAGCGAGTCCCGAACGCACGGCGAAATCGTGATGGGCGCCCCGCCTCGCGATCTGCGTCCGGTGCTGTGCATCGTCGGCGCGCGCCCCAACTACATGAAGATGGCGCCGCTCATGCGCGCCCTGGGTGCAAATCCGGACGTTCCGCCTGCGGTCCTGGTGCATACCGGCCAGCACTACGATCCGTCGATGAACGCCAGGCTGTTCGAGGATCTCCAGCTGCCGGCACCGGATCTCAATCTCGAAGTCGGCTCGGGCTCGCATGCGGTGCAAACGGCCGAGATCATGCGCCGCTTCGAGCCGGTGCTGGACGCTCAGCAGCCCTCCTGCGTCGTGATCGTCGGCGACGTCAATTCCACGCTGGCATGCAGCCTGGTCGCCGCCAAGAAAAACGTTCCCGTGGTGCACGTGGAAGCGGGTTTGCGCAGCTTCGATCGCAGCATGCCGGAAGAGATCAATCGCGTGCTGACCGATCAGATCTCCGATCTGCTGTACACGACCGAGCGCTCCGCGCACGCCAACCTGGCGCGCGAAGGCATCGATGCCGACAAGGTGCACTTCGTCGGCAATCTGATGATCGATTCCCTGCTCGGCCACAAGCCACGCGCCGTGCCGGTCACCCGCCTGCTCGACGATGCGGGTGTGCGCGGTTCCGATCAGAATGCGTGGCAGCGCTACGGCGTGGTCACGTTGCACCGGCCGTCCAACGTCGATGACCTCGACGTGCTGCGTCCGTTGCTGCGAGCGCTTCGCGATGCGAGTGAGCTGCTGCCGCTGATCTGCCCGCTTCATCCGCGCACGCGTGCGAACATCGACCGTTTCGGATTGTCCGAACTGATCACCTCGCCACGCATCCTGGTTTTTCCCCCGCAGGGCTACCTGGAGATGCTGGGCCTGATGTGCGCGGCAACGGCGGTCATGACCGACTCCGGCGGCATTCAGGAAGAGACGACCGCGCTGGGTGTACCTTGCCTGACGCTGCGGGAGAATACCGAACGACCGATCACCGTCGACCAGGGAACCAATACCCTGGTCGGCAGAGACCACGAAAGCATTCTGGGCAATCTGCGGGACATCCTGAGCAACGGCGGCAAGCGTGGCCGTGTGCCGGAACTGTGGGACGGCCATGCGGGAGAGCGCATCGCAGCGCATCTGGCCGGCTGGCTGCAGCGCCGCTACGCGCCCGTCTAGGGCAAGCCTGGACCTACCACCTACTATCATGCGGCAAGCGAACGCACTGACTATCGACGTCGAAGACTACTTTCAGGTCTCGGCGT
>JAHCKU010000179.1 GCA_026125625.1 Burkholderiales bacterium
TCGCGACGGCCCGTCTAGGAAGGCTCTCCCGCCACAAGGTCGTCCTCCGGTAGCGGAGGCAGGTACTCGCGCAGTTCCACTTCTCCGCGCGCCCAGCGATGCGCGAACGGCATGTCCGACTGCACCCCTTCCTGCCATTGCAGGATCTGGTAGCTGCGGTAGCCCTGGGTTTCGGCCAGCCGTTCGGCGTGCCGGTGCAGGAGCATGATCGCTTCGCCGTCGCCGCCGGTGGTGAAATTCTTCCTGCGCAGTGCCAGGCGCCAGCGGTTGTCCGCCACCTGCGTTTCCACGACTTCCCAGTTCGGCGCCAAGGGATCCACTACGTAGTACGCTGCCGCCGCGACCGCGGCCAGACCCAGCGCAGAGGCGTAACTCACGCTCTGGTTGGCGGTCAACTCGATGGACTTGTCCGGGATGACGGGGCTGCAGGCACTGCAGGCGGCGGTGATGCAGAGCAGAATGAAAGTGGGGCGCATGGCAGTCGTCGGGAGCCGGTGATGCCCGGTTTATCGGCCGTGTGGCGCAACGATTGAGCGCGTGAGCATGGATGTCGAGTAGCGTACGCGCACGAACGGTTGTGGCGCGTTCCGGATTCACCTCGGCGACAACCAATGCATCCAGACACGCGCGGTCATTCCGCCGAGTCCGGAAACGGCTCGCTGACCTCGAACACCTGGCGCAGGTAGGCCATGTACGAGGGATCGTAATCCATGGTTTTCTCCGGCGTATCGCTGATCTTCGCCACCGGCTGGCCGTTGCAGCGCGTCATCTTGATCACGACCTGCAGCGCCCGGTAGCCGAGGTCGTTGGTCAGATCGGTGCCGATGCCGAAGGCCGGCCGGCAACGCGTATGGAAGCGCTCGTACAGCTGCACGCACAACGGAATGTTCAGGCTGTCGCTGAACACGAAGGATTTGTTGCGCGCGTCCACGCGCATGTGTTCATAATGCGCGAGCAGTTTCTCGCCCCATTCGAACGGATCGCCCGAGTCGTGGCGCACCCCGTCGAACAGCTTGCAGAAGAACAGATCGAAGTCGCGCAGGAAAGCGTCCACGCCGCAGATGTCGGTGAGCGCGATGCCCAGGTCGCCCCGATATTCCTTGGCCCAGGTATCGAACGCGAACTTCTGCGAGTCACGCAGCCGCGGCCCCACCGCCTGACACGCCTGCAGGTATTCGTGCGCCATGGTGCCCAGCGGGATGAGATCGAACTCGCGCGCCAGCATGACGTTGCTGGTGCCCACGAAGCGCTCCTGCATGCGTTCCTTGAGAATGCTCACCAGGCGACGCTGCCAGTCCCGCGAGAAGCGCCGTCGCGTGCCGAAATCGGAGATCTTGAAAGCCGGGTCGCTGTGGGCATTGACCGCAGCGACCTTGTCCGACAGTCGGCGCAGTCCTTCGTCGTAGTCTGGACGGGGCTGGGTATGGTCGAAGTAGCTCTCGCTGACGATGGCCAGCACCGGCACCTCGAACAGAATGGTGTGCAGCCACGGCCCGCGGATGGCGATGTCCACACCGCCATTGACGTGCGGCACATGCCGCACCTGGATGAAGCCCTCGTCCAGCTGGAACAGCCGCAGCAGATCGATGAAGTCGCCTTTCATGAAACGCAGGCTGCGCAGGTAGTCCAGCTCCTCGGGGAGGAAGCGCAGCGAGCATAGATGGCGGATCTCTTCCCGGATCCGGGGCAGCATCGGCGTGAGATCGACGTCGCTGCTGCGGCACTTGAAGCGGTACTCGACCATGGCGCCGGGGAAATGGTGGAGGACCACCTGCATCATGGTGAACTTGTACAGATCGGTGTCGAGCAGGGACTGGATGATCATCGTAGGTGTTTGCAGGAACGTGGCGGGATTTTCCCTGAAATCCCGGGCCGGCGGGGAAACCAGGGCCGTGCCGGATTCTGGCGTGTCGGGCGCCTGCGTTACAATCGTGCTTCCCGGGTGCCGCTTTGCGCCCTCGCGCCTTTGAATCAGTCCATTCGACATTCGCCCGCCGAATCGGCGCCGGTCGATCTGCGCCAGCTGCAACGCATCATCCCCGAATGCATGCTGCGCGATCGCCACCGCCTGCGCAGCGCCCTGGCGCGTGCGCTGGATGCCGAGCGCCGGCAGCGCGATGATCCGGGTGACCGGCACAGGCTCGCGCAGCAGATCCTGCAGTCCGTCGCCCGCGCCCGCCAGCGGCGCGAGGCGCTGCCGGAGATCTCCTATCCTCCGGAGTTGCCGGTCAGCGAGCGGCGCGACGAGATCGCCGCAGCCATCGCTTCGCATCAGGTGGTGATCGTCGCCGGCGAAACCGGTTCCGGCAAGACCACGCAGCTCCCCAAGATCTGTCTCGGGCTGGGCCGCGGCGCGGCAGGCATGATCGCGCATACCCAGCCGCGCCGCATCGCCGCGCGCAGCGTGGCGGCACGCGTGGCGCAGGAGCTGGCCTCGCCGCTGGGCCAGCAGGTGGGCTACCGCGTGCGCTTCAGCGATCGCGTCAGCGACGACAACTATCTGCGGGTGATGACCGACGGCATTCTGCTGGCGGAGACGCAGAGCGACCGCTTTCTCGAAGCTTACGACACCATCATCATCGACGAGGCGCACGAGCGCAGCCTCAACATCGATTTTCTGCTCGGCTACGTCAAGCGCCTGCTGCCACGGCGCCCCGAGCTCAAGCTGATCATCACCTCGGCCACCATCGATGCGCAGCGCTTCTCCGAGCACTTCGAGCGTGCGCCGGTGATCGAGGTGTCCGGCCGGCTGTATCCGGTGGAGGTGCGCTACCGGCCGCTGGCCGCCGCGGACGAGGACGAGCAGGACATCGATCTGCCCGAGGCCATCGCCGATGCCGTGGACGAGGTCGCGCGTCTGTCCGCCGACGGCGATGTGCTGGTGTTCCTGCCCGGCGAGCGCGAGATCCGCGAGACCGCCGAGGTGCTGCGCAAGCGCCATCCGCAGCACAGCGAGATCCTGCCGCTGTTCGCGCGTCTGTCGGCGCAGGAGCAGGAGCGCGTGTTCCATCCTTCCGGCGCGCGCCGCATCGTGCTGGCCACCAACGTGGCCGAGACCTCGCTCACGGTGCCGGGCATCCGCTACGTGATCGATCCCGGCCTGGCACGGGTCAATCGCTACAGTTATCGCAACAAGCACGAGATGCTGCAGATCGAGCGCATCTCGCGCGCCTCCGCCGATCAGCGCGCCGGACGCTGCGGACGCGTCATGAGCGGGGTGTGCGTGCGCCTCTATAGCGAGGAGGACCATCAGGCGCGCCCGGCCTTCACCGATCCCGAAATCCTGCGCTCGTCGCTCGCCTCGGTGATCCTGCGCATGAAGGCGCTCAAGCTGGGAGAGGTGGAGGACTTTCCCTTCGTCGAGGCGCCGACCTCGCGCGCCATCGCCGACGGCTACAGCCTGCTGCTCGAGCTGGGCGCAGTGGACGCGCAGCGCCGCCTCACGCCGGTAGGCGCAAAGCTCGCCGAACTGCCGATCGATCCTGCGCTGGCGCGCATGATCGTGGCCGCGCGCGACGAGAATTGCCTGACCGAGATGCTGGTCATCACCGCCGGCCTGGCAATCCAGGATCCGCGCGTGCGTCCGCTGGAGAAAGCCGAGGTGGCCGACATTGCGCATGCGCAGTTCGCCAACGAGCGCTCCGAATTCCTCGGGCTGCTGGAGCTGTGGAAGTTTTTCGAAGACGCGCTGGTGCACAGGAAGTCCACGCGCAAGCTGGCCCAGCTGTGCCACGAGAACTTCCTGTCTTACGTGCGCCTGCGTGAGTGGCGCGATCTGCACGGCCAATTGCATGCGCAGGTGGCCGAGTCCGGATGGCGCTTCAACCAGAGCCCTGCGACTTACGATCAGCTGCATCGAGCCGTTCTGTCCGGCCTGCTCGGCAATGTCGGTGCCAAATCCGAGGAGGCCGGCACCTACCTGGGTGCGCGTGGCATCAAGTTCGCCATCTTCCCGGGTTCGCCGCTGCGCAAGAAGGGACCGCCATGGCTGGTGGCGGCGGAATTGACCGAGACCACGCGCCTGTACGCGCGCACGGTGGCAGCCATCGACGTGCAGTGGCTGGAGCGCGTTGGCGCGCATCTGACCAGGCGCACCCATCACGATCCGCATTGGGAAAAGGCCGGTGGCCAGGCTTACGCGTACGAGCGCGTCACCCTGCATGGCCTGGTGCTGGTGTCGCGCCGCAAAGTCGCCTACGGGCCGGTGGATGCCGTGGCTGCGCGCGAGATCTTCCTGCGCGAAGGGCTGGTGCCGGCGCAGATCAACACGCAGGGCAAGTTCCTGGTGCACAACCAGCAGCTCAAGCGCGAGATCGAGGAGCTGGAGCACAAGTCGCGTCGTCACGACGTGCTGGTGGACGATCAGCGCGTGTTCGAGTTCTACGATGCGCGCGTGCCGCGCGAGATCTGGAGCACACAGCAGTTCGAGCGCTGGCGGCGCGATGCCGAGCGCGCCGATCCCAGGCTGCTGTTCCTCACGCGCGAGCAGCTCATGCGCCACGGCGCCGAGGAGGTGACGGAAGCGCGCTTTCCGCCGACCTTGGAGATCGGCGGCGTGACCTACGCGCTCACCTACAAATTCGAGCCCGGACATCCGCTGGACGGGGTGACCATGACCGTCCCGCTGCATCTGCTCAACCAGCTCGACGAGCAGCGCTGCGAATGGCTGGTGCCGGGTCTGCTGCGCGACAAGATCAGCCATCTGCTGCGGGCACTGCCCAAGAATCTGCGGCGCAACTTCGTGCCGCTGCCGCAGCATGTCACCGCCCTGCTCGAAGCGCTGGGGGCGAGCGAGGGCAGCTTGGTCGCGGCACTGACGCAGACGATCCGCTCGCTCACCCGGGTGGAGGTGCCGGCGCAGGCATGGGCGATGGCGGACCTGCCGCCCTATCTGCGCATGAACTTCAGGATCGTGGACGACGACGGCAGCGAGCTGGCCATGGGTCGCGATCTGAGCGCGCTGCGCGCGCAACTGGGGGTGAAGGCGCGCAAGCAGTTCAGCGAAAGCGCCAGGAACGCCTTCGAGCGCCGTGGCATCACGGCCTGGGATTTCGGCGAGCTCCCCGAGCAGATCGAGTTCAGCCGCGACGGCCAGCGGCTCGTCGGCTATCCGGCGCTGGTCGACGAAGGCGGCAGCGTGGCCCTGATGGTGCTCGACGGCGAGCACGATGCCGCGCTGGCCACGCGCAGCGGCCTGCGGCGGCTGTTCCAGCTGGCGGTGCCGGAGCAGGTGAAGTATCTCGCGCGCAATCTGCCCGGCTTCCAGGACATGGTGCTGCGCTATGCGCTGCTGCTGGAGCTCGAAGGCGGAAAGGCCGGCGACAAGGGCGCGCTATCCGACCGCCTGCGCCAGGAGCTCACCGACGCCGTGTGCGATCGCGCTTTTTTCGTCGAGGACACACCCATCCGCGACGCCGGCGCGTTCCAGGCGCGCGTGGCCAAGGCCAGGACGCGACTGGTGGAAGTGGCCGGCGAAGTATGCCGCGTCATGAACGAGATACTGGTCGAATATCAGGCGCTGCGCCCGCGCATCAATCAGCCCGGCGTGCCGGTATGGCAGCGTGCCATGACCGACATCCGCAATCAGCTCAAGGAGCTGCTCAAGCCCGGCTTCGTGGTCAGCACGCCGCTGGCGCGGCTGAAGCAGCTGCCGCGCTACCTGCGCGCGATCCAGCTGCGGCTGGACAAGTTCGCACTCAATCCGGCCAAGGATGCGCAGTGGATGCAGCAGCTGCAGAGCTGGTGGCAGGCCTACCAGGCGCGCCTGCAGGCCGATCGCGCACGCGGAGTGCACGATCCGCGGCTGGACGAGTTTCGCTGGACGCTGGAGGAGCTGCGCGTGTCGCTATGGGCGCAGCAGCTGAAGACGCCATATCCGATCTCCTTCAAGCGCCTGGAGCGCAGCTGGGCAGAGCTGGGTCCGGGCTGAAGGGCCGATGACCCTCTGCCGCGGCCCTGCTGTGTGCGTTGGCCGCAACGCATGCCGCCGTGCGCATTGGCAGCCGCCGCCCGGCTCGTCTAAACTCCGGACAGGGGTCCGGCATGAGGCCCGCATGCGAGGAGGGAAGCCATGAAAACCGTGCGGCAACTGCTCGAAAGCAAACGGCAAGGCGTGCGTAGCGTGCTCGCGATCTCGCCGGAGGCGAGCGTGTACGAGGCGCTCAGGACCATGGCCGAGCACGAGGTGGGCGCGCTCGTCGTGATGCAGGCCGATCGGCTGGAGGGCATCTTCTCCGAGCGCGACTATGCACGCAAGGTGATCCTGCACGGCAAGACTTCGCGCGAAACGCTGGTCAGGGAGATCATGACCATACGCGTGGTCTGCGTGCATCCCGAGCAGACCGTGGATCAGTGCATGGCGCTGATGACCGACAAGCGTGTACGCCATCTCCCGGTGCTCGAGCACAAGCACGTGGTGGGCGTCATCTCCATCGGCGACGTGGTCAAGGAAGTGATCTCGGAGCAGCGCTTCGTGATCGAGCAGCTGGAGCAGTACATCCATTCATGAAGGCGCAGGTACGGCAGGTCGAAGCGGCCGGCATGCCGGTCGAGGTATCGCATGGATTGGTGCGCGGCAGGACGCTCGCAGCTGCGATCGTCTTTGTC
>JAHCKU010000018.1 GCA_026125625.1 Burkholderiales bacterium
GGCTGCGTTGCGCGACGGCTACGGCCTCCGGTTCGGCCGGATGCGGGAGTTCCAGTCGACCTTCATGTATCGCGCGCTCACGGACGGCGACGTCGATGTCATCTCGGCCTTTTCCAGCGATGGCCGCATCGAGGCGAACCGGCTCACGATACTGGAGGACGTGCGACAGCATATCCCGCCCTATGACGCCATCGTCCTGGTCTCTCCGGGGCGTGCGCAGGACAAGGCGCTTCTCGCCGTGCTGGAGCCTCTGGTCGGCGCCATTCCCGTGCGCAGGATGCAGCAGGCCAATTTCATGGTCGACCGGCCGCAGGAAGCGATATCGCCCGCCGCGGCTGCGCGCTGGCTCGGCTCGCAGATCTCAGCATCTTCCGGGGATTGACGCTACGCGGCTGGAGCGGGCGAGTCCGCCCGCTCCAGAATATCGGGGTGCGACTTTACGGCCGCGTGGAGTCCTGCGGATCGACCGCCGAGCCGGCAGATTCGATGTCCACGCTGCCTTTCCCGGTCCAGCGCTGCAGCAGCTGGTGTGCGGTCGTCCGTCCGCCAAGTCCGAAGGCAAGCGCGACTGCCACTGCGGCCGACCCCAGGATGAGCCCGAAAGCAAGGTTCACGATCTCGTTGGCAAGGCCCATGAAGCGAAGGCCGATGGCGACCGCCAGCGCGACGATGGCATATTTGAGAATGGAAGGCAGGCCACTCTCGCCAACGGACTCTCCGACGAGCTTTGTGACGATTCTCGCCATCAGTACGCCAATGGCGATGATCGCGCTGCCGAAGATGACCCGCCCACCGAGATCGGTCACCTGGACCAGCATCGCCGACACGGCATCGAAGTCCAGCAGGCGCGTGGCCTCGATAGCCGAGAACAGCATGATCGCGGTGAGGACAATGGCGCCAACCACTCGCGAAGGCTGCGTCGTCGTCGTAAAGCCGCCAATGCCGGTCAGTGCGCGATCGAATCCGAGCGAAGGCAGAATCTGCTCCACGAGGCCGCGCACCCAGCTCCCCACGAACCATGCTATCGCCAGCACAATTGCAGCCGCGAGGACGCGGGGGATGGCGTTGAGCACCGTCTGGAGCACGGCCACGGCAGGCTCGGAAATCGACGAAATCCCGAGCACCTGGAGCGCCGCGATCGATACGGGAATTATGATGAGTGCAAAAACGATCATGCCGACCGTCCTGCTGACCGCCATGCGCGCACCTTCGGCGGGCACGGCGTCGGCGGCATTCGTCACTTTGCCCACGCCGGCCTTCCTCAGCCAGCCGTCGGCATTGGCAGCGGCAAGCGCGGTTTCCACGATGTTGCGAACGACCCTGGCGATCAACAGCCCGACGAAGAAAACCACACCCGCGCCGATGACGCGGGGCAGATAAGTAAAGACCTCCTCGGTCAGTGTGCGGATCGGCGTCAGCGCCTGGGACAATCCCAGCGGCTGCAGGGCGACGATGAGACCCACCAGCCAGACCAGCCAGTAGCCCAGTGCCCCGATCTGCCCGCCCAGCGTCTCGCCAGGTCTGGCCGTGCTCTGCCGCTGGAGCGCCGGCACGCGGTCGACGGCTCGCGCGATCGCCCATTTCACGCCTCTCGCGAGGAAATGGGCAAGAAGCAATATGACGATGGCCGCCAATATGCGTGGCCCCCATGCAATTGCCTGGTCACGCAGCATGATGAGCTGTGGGTTCGGGTCATACATCGATTCATCCTCCCGTTGGATCGAGCACTCCAGCCTGACGACGAACGGCGGTCTTCACTCGCAACGCCATTCGGCGCATAGGCTTGTCGCCCGCTGATGTTTCAGAAAGCTTGCCTGAACGCCCCTGCAACAACGGGCGATGGCACGCGCACTGCCGAGGCATGTCAAGATTGCGTCTATACGGTGGTCAGAGTCAAGCGCAGCGTCCATGCGATTGTGCTCGTGTCCTGGATCACATGTTCGAGTTCAAGTCTGACGCACGCGGGAGGTTCGCATGAGAATCAGACATTCCGTTCGGTGGGCTGCAGCGTTGCTGCTCGTCATGGCCGCTTCGAGCCACGCCCAGCAGCAGCCCATCGGCGTACCGGTACCGCCGTTGCGCGAGGGACCCTGGGTGGTCGATACGGCCGAGCAGCCCCGGATCCGCGTCAGCGTCGTGACCAAGGGGCTTTCGCATCCATGGGCCATCGCCTTCCTTCCCAATGACGCCATGCTGATCACCGAGCGGGCCGGTCGCCTGCGTGTCGTTCGAGATGGCGTGCTGGACCCACAGGCCATCTCCGGCGTGCCTGAGGTCTGGACCGAAGGCAACGGGGGTCTCATGGATGTTGCGCCCCATCCCCAATTCGAACGGAATCGCCTGGTCTATCTCACCTACACCAAGCCGGTCGGAAACGGGATGGGCGCACCGGCACTCGCTCGGGGCCGGCTCGAAGGCCACGCGCTCGTCGACGTGGAAGACCTTCTCGTGCCCGATTTCTACGAGGGCAATTCGGGTTTCAACGGCCGGGTCGCCTTCGGACGTGACGGCAAGGTCTACATGTCCACCGGCGGCAGGACCCAAGACGACGTCGTCAACGTCGCGCAAGATCCCATGAGCTTGCGCGGCAAAGTCCTGCGGCTCAACGACGATGGCTCCGTACCGCCGGACAACCCGTTCGTGGGCCGCGAGGGCTATCGGCCGGAAATCTACTCTCTGGGCCATCGCAATACGCTGGGCCTGATCGTTCACCCCGACACCGGCGAGATCTGGCAACACGAAAATGGCCCCAATGGCGGCGACGAGCTCAACGTCATTTTGCCTGGGCGCGACTACGGATGGCCGGAGGTGAGCTTCGGACGGGACTATTCGGGCCGACGCGTATCCGAGCATCCGACCCGGGAGGGGATCGAGCCGCCGCTCGTCTTCTGGGTGCCCGCCATCGTGGTTTCCGGAATGGCCGTCTACACGGGCGACCGGTTTCCGGCCTGGAAAGGGAATGTGTTCGTCGGTTCGATGATGGAGGGCAGCATCCCGGGCACAGGGCACCTGCAGCGCATCGTGTTCAATGAGAACACGGAGGAGATTCGGCGTGAGTCCATGTTGAGGGAGTTCAGGCAGCGCATCCGCGAAGTTCGCGAAGGGCCCGACGGATTCCTCTACCTGCTCACGGACGAAGATGATGGCGCGCTGCTGCGTATCGAGCCGGCGCCGTGAGCGTCCCGGACGGTCGTCTCACGGAAGATGCTGAGTTCATCGAAAGGCCGAATCAGCAGGATAGCGCAGTGGACGCCGGCCTCCCCGGCTCGGTAACCTTGGCCGTGCGGCGATCCTGCCATGACGATGCTGGAGCCTCGCTTGTTCTCGCCATGATCACCGGCCCTTCCGCGTTGCGTACCACCGCCGACGCGGATCGCGGGGGCCAGAGCCGACCGCCACGACCAGCCCGCGCTCGGCCAATGCCGCAAGGCGGTGCTGCGTAGCGCGGGTCGAGAGGCCTGCCTGTGCCGCGATCTCGGCAGTGGAACGGCCGTCGCCGGCCGTGATGTAGTCCACGATGCGCCGTTCCACGGGATCGAACGCCGCTGGCGCGATGAGCTCGGTCCGGATCGTCACCCGGAAGCGCAGCCCCACCTCGGCGAGTTCCGGTTCCGGTAACCCTGCCCCTGTACACGCTGAGATCATCCGCTGCACACCCGTTCCCCATTGTTCAATCAGGCCCAGCTCCTTGAAGACACGCGCCAGCACGCGGTTGCGGACCCTGGAGACGCCCTCGCGCAGCTCATCGATCGTAAGGCCAGGCAAGAGAATCCCTGGACTCTCCACCTCTACACGGTCGTCGAACACGGCAACGCGAATTGGCGCGCCGCGTTGGGCATAGTCGGCGTGCACCACGGCGTTCACGAGCGCTTCGCGAAGCGCAGCCGGCGGCACGGCCGGCAGGTCGCGGCGGCGTACCCGCCCGATCGACATGCCGAGCCGCGTGTTTCGCTCCACAAACATAATGGCCTGCTCGATCGCGGTCACCAGATAGCTTGTGAGCTCAGCGCGGTCCGCGAGATCGATCCGATCGGTTCCGGCGAAGCGGCCCGCCTGGATGTATGCATCGGGAAATTTCGATAATCGGTCTCGACCGAAGAGGAGCAGCCCACCCACAGTCGGTACCATGCGACTCTGGTGACGGCAGACCAAACCGAGCGCCGTCAGATCCGTCCTGCGCAGCGTGCGTCGATCCGAAAAGCACTGCGAAGCAGCTCCGAAGTCGAGTTCAGCTCCGGAATGAGCTGCTCATCGAAAGTCGCCACGCCCGTGCTGCGCCCCAGCTCCGCGATCAACGCTGCGTCGGCCATGCGATTGGTCGAGCCCAGGCGCACGTAAGTGCCCCGCACCGGGCCCTCGGCTCGCAGGTGGTGAGGCCGAAGCTGGCTCGGATACACCGTGACCACGACTACCTGGGATTTCCGCCAAGGGAGGATTTCGATCTCCGGGAGGAGACGCGGCTCGATCGAGTCTGCCACGAGGCTCGTAAGCCGCTCCTCGAGATCCAGCGGAGCCTTCACGCCGGTCACGGCCCGGGTGCGGTCTTCCACGCCGATTATGAGCCGGCCGCCGGCCGAGTTGGCGAACGCGACGAGGGTGCGCAGCACGGGAGCGGGCGAGGAAAGATCTCGCTTGAACTCAAGAGTCTTACCCTCGGGCTGGCGGAGGATGTCCTCAAGCAACATGCTACGCAATCTACTGCGAAGTGGTAGGCACTGTCCAGTTTCGCAGTAGACTGCGGTGCATGCGGCTGATCGAGCACGCGCGTGGAATGAACTCAGAATCCATTCCAGGCGTCACTGTCACCCGAGATAAGGAAATTGGCGCGCCCGGAGGATGAAACTGGGCACGACTATGTCATTGTTATCGCTTTATGATTTATGACTTCAGGCTTCACGGTCAGCCTTACGACAAGTCGCCTACGATGAACTGCATCCGCGCGTGTGCGGCAAGGTGGCCGTCGAGGGAACGGACGCTGCCGGCTCGATATGCGCCAAGCTGCTGATGCCAAGCCAGAGCCGGAAGGCCTTTCGCATTCTCGCGTTGCCGTGCACCTCCATCTGCCCGGAGCTGATTGCTCGTGATAGTGCGAGGTCCCCCCGCCAGACGCGGATCAGGTCGGGAAGGGAAACGGTTATGTAGAGCTGGGCATCGTGGTCTGGTTGCTTCAGACAGAGTTCGCACCTGCCACTTTCGTTGAGGAACCACCAGTGGCGCTTGTTCTCGTGCTGATCGGGGAGGTCGAACTCGACTACCGTTCTTGCGTCGCCGAAATGCTCGGGATGCGCGCCCTTCTCCAGCGCCCATAGCAGGAGCCCGAGGTCCATCTCGTGCTCGGCCAGTTCTCGCCGGGTCCACCGCTGGCCCCATGTGCCGAGCGCCATCACGAGCGGCACGAATTCTTCCCCCGCCGGGGTCATATGATACGACCAACCGCGCCGATCGGACGACTGGCGCCGGGTCACAATGCCCTCCGCCTCCAACCGCTTCAGCCGCTGCGAAATAAGTGTAGGCGAGGCGAGCGGCACACCGCGCTGGAAATCGGAAAATCGCGTCGCGCCACAGGCGAGATCGCGCAAGATCAGCGCCGTCCACCGCTCACAGAAAATCTCTGCAGCCTTCGCCACGGGACAGAACTGGTTGTAGCTGTGCGACATGGTCGCTGCTCCCGGAAATCGACTTCAGTTCCTCCTCCTCGTCGAGCTTACTACAGATACTGGAGTATCCAATGAGCGTCTTGGGTGGTGGAATCGGCTCCGCGGAACCAGAGGAGGCCGACCATGACCACGCATGACAAGTCGCTCAGCCCTGCGGAGATATACGATACCCATTTCGTCCCCGCGCTGTTCGCCCACTGGGGGCCGATCGTCGCTGCCGAAGCCGGAGTGCGGAAAGGCGATCGTGTGCTCGACCTGGCCTGCGGAACCGGTGCCCTAACGCTTGCGGCGGCCGAGATCGTCGGCTCTTCGGGTTCGGTTGTCGGGCTGGACGCGAATCCGGAAATGCTGGCCGTCGCGCGTCGCAAGCCCATTCCTGTCGAATGGCGGGAGGGAATGGCTGAAGCGCTGCCTTTCGCGGACGACAGCTTCGATGCCGTCGTCAGCCAGTTCGGCTTCATGTTCTTCGAGGACAAGCCGAAGGCGCTTCGCGAAATGATGCGTGTCCTGAAACCGGGTCGTCGGCTCGCGGTGGCGGTCTGCGATGCGGTCGAGAACTCGCCCGGCTACGGTGCCTTTGCACTCCTGCTCGACAGGCTGTTCGGAAAGGAGGTGGGAGACGCCTTCCGCGCGCCCTTCAGCCTCGGCGAGGCCGGGCAGCTCCGTGACATCTGTCGCTCGGCCGGGTTTGCCGATGCCGATGTCGTGCAGCGTAACGAAAAGGTCCGCTTCCGATCGATCGACGCGCTGGTATCGACCGAACGCGCCTGCGTGTGGACGCTCGGCGGTGTGCTGACCGACGCGCAGTTCGAGCGGCTTCGCATGGAATCCGAGACAGCCCTCAAGCCCTTCGTGATCGACGACGGCAGGATCGAGTTCGACATGCCGTCGCTCATCATAAGGACACAAAAGTCCTAGGGTTGCCATCTGAGGTGAGTGGGAAGTCGTGCTCGTTCGACCAAGGGCATTTGCGGATCGGTGGCGCCCCCCCGAGTGCCCAGCTTTGTTCCGGATTGGTGGAAATTTGGCGCGCCCGGCGAGATTCGAACTCACGACCCCTGCCTTCGGAGGGCAGTACTCTATCCAGCTGAGCTACGGGCGCGGCGATTGAGTGCTTCATGATACGGACTCCACGCGGAGCCGTCCAATTCGCCCGCTTCAGCACCGGCGGCCAGCCCGTATAATTTCTGGATTTTGCAGGCAACGCCGCCAAAGGGAATCGCCATGAGTGAAGCAAGCCCCGAACATTCCGGACTGATCACCAACTGGAAGCAACTGCTGACCCTGGCCGTGCTGGCCTTCGCCGTGCCGGTGCTGGTCATCATCTTCGTGGTGAAACTGATCACCGGCGGGCTGCATGCCAACCCGAATGCGCCGCACATGAGCGAGGAGCGCATTGCCGCACGCATCAAGCCGGTGGGTGACGTCAATCTGGTCCCGGTCACGCCATCGGCGGCGCCTGCCGCGTCCGAGGACGCTGCCCCTGCGCCGGCACCTGCCGCGGCGGCGCAATCGGGTGAGCAGGTGTACCAGCAAGTCTGTGCCATGTGTCATGCGAGCGGGCTGGCCGGTGCGCCCAAGCCGGGGGATACGGCCGCATGGAATCCGCGCGTGGCGCAGGGCAAGCCGGTTCTGTACGAGCACTCCCTCAAAGGCATCCGCGCCATGCCGGCCAAGGGCGGCAATCCTTCCCTGGCCGACGACGAAGTCATCGCCGCCGTAGACTACATGCTCTCCACGTTGAAGTAGCCTCGGGTATCGAGCCTCGCCATAAGGCGCGCCGAGGCGCGCCTTCTTGCTTTCATGAGCACCTACGCCGTCGGTGACATTCAGGGCTGCTTCGAGCCGCTGCAACGCCTGCTCGATCGCATCGCATTCGATCCGCACCACGACCGCCTGTGGCTGGTGGGGGATCTGGTCAACCGCGGCCCGGATTCGCTCGCCATCTTGCGCTTCGTGCGCGATCTGGGCGAGCGCGCCGTCACCGTGCTGGGCAACCACGACCTGCACCTGCTCGCGGTGGCGGAAGGCTTCGAGAGGCTCAAGCGCAGCGACACGCTCGAGCAGGTGCTGGAGGCACCCGACCGTGGGCAGCTGCTGGACTGGCTGCGACACAGGCCGCTGATGCACCACGAGGCGGGTTACGCCATGGTGCATGCCGGCTTGCTTCCGGCCTGGACGATCGAACAGGCGCTGGCGCTGGCGCGCGAGGCCGAGCGCGCATTACAAGGCGAGGCATATCGCGGTTTTCTCGCCAACATGTATGGCAACCATCCGGTACGCTGGCGCGACGATCTCACCGGCTTTGACCGGTTGCGCGTCATCGTGAACGCCATGACGCGCCTGCGCGCATGCGCGGCCGATGGCGAGATGGAGTTCGTGCACAAAGGGCACCCGGACGCGCTGCCGCCGCGCTATCTGCCGTGGTACGCAGTGCCCGGGCGGCGCAGCCAGGACGTAGCGGTGCTGTTCGGTCACTGGTCATCGCTCGGGCTGCAGCAGCAGTTCAACGTCTGGTGCCTGGACAGCGGCTGTCTGTGGGGCCGCTGCCTCACGGCGTTGCGCCTGGAGGATCGGCAGCTGTTCCATGTGGACTGCGGCGGATCCACGGTTCGAGGGAGCGAGCGATGAGGGCGTGGCTCTCCTGCGCCAGTTCCCGTCGCGTTTTTCCGGCAGGGTCGATCACGCCGAGGAAGCTCAGCTCCGCGCGCAGCACGCGCTGCGCGAGGATCAGCCGCAGCGACTGCAGCAGGGAACGATCGCCGCTGTAGGCAGCGTCGACGTTGGGGCTGCCATCGGCCAGCGGATAGCGGATCGACGTCACCGCCACGCGCACGCCGGGCGCAAGCGCCGGCTGAAACAGCGATGCATGGAATGCGCGCAGTTGCGTGCCGTCGGTGGTGGTGCCTTCCGGAAAGATGCCTACCGCCTCCGGGCGCGCCATCACTTCGGCGATGTGCTGGTTGATGCGCGCAGCATCGTGGCGGCGCGTGCGCTCGATGAATACGGTGCCGGCACGCGCCACCAGCCAGCCGACCAGGGGCCAGCCGCGGATGTCGGACTTGGCCACGAAACGCACTGGATACACCGACAGGACCAGCCACACGTCCAGCCAGGAGACGTGATTCGCCACCAGCAGGATGGGCACACGCGTGGACGGGCGGCGGCCGTGGACGGTGACCTTGACCCCCAATGCCGTCAGCATGCCTCTCGACCAGTTGCGGATGATGCGCAGCTGGCGCCGGTTGTCGATCCAGGGAAAGACCAGCGCCGAGATCGCGCATCCCCACAGGACGTGCACCACGACGCGCAGCAGGCGCCAGGCACGCGTGGCGGCCGAGGTGCTCGCAGCCGCCCGCGGCGCCGCGGGCGGTGGCCCGCTCATGCGCGCCTACCAGAGACGGTGACCGAACGCGGTCTTGAAGCGCTCGCCGATCTCGTCGCGCGAGAAGCGATGGTTCTGGCCGCCGCGGCTCGCGATCTTGATCGCACCGAGCAGGGAGGCGAGGCGTCCGGTGTTCGGCCAGTCGAAGCCCTGTGCCAGCCCGTACAGCAGGCCGGCGCGGTAGGCATCTCCGCAGCCGGTGGGGTCGAGGATCTGCCCGGGCGCGACGCTGGGAATGTCGAGCACCTTGCCGTCCACGTAGATGGTGGAACCCTCGCCGCCGCGCGTGACCACCAGCGCCTCGACCATGCCCGCTAGCTGCTCCAGGCCCATGCCGGTCTTCTCCTGCAGCAGGCGCATCTCGTAGTCGTTGGCGGTGACGTAGGTGGCCTGGCGGACGAATTCCAGCAGCTCCTGACCCTCGAACATCGGCATGCCCTGGCCGGGATCGAAGATGAACGGGATGCCGGCCTCATAAAATTCGCGCGCGTGCTGCAGCATGCCTTCGCGTCCATCCGGCGCCACGATGCCGAGCGACACCTCGCGCGCGTCGGTGACGCGGTTGAGATGCGAGTGGCTCATGGCGCCGGGATGAAAGGCGGTGATCTGATTGTCGTCCAGGTCGGTGGTGATGAAGGCCTGCGCCGTATAGGTGTCGGCAACGGTGCGAACATGAGTCTGCGCCAGGCCGAGCCGTTGCAGGCGCTCGGCGTAAGGCGCGTGGTCCTGGCCCACGGTGGCCATGATCAGCGCATTTCCGCCGAGCATGTGCAGGTTGTAGGCGATGTTGCCGGCGCAGCCGCCGAACTCACGCCGCATGTCCGGCACCAGGAAGGCGACGTTCAGGATGTGGATCTGGTCCGGAAGGATGTGATTCTTGAAGCGGTCACGGAACACCATGATGGTGTCGTAAGCGATGGAGCCGCAGATCAGTGTGTGCATGGAGTGCCCGGTTGAGGAAGCTTTGAACAGGTTTCGCGCAGCGCGAAAGTATAGCCAGTTCGAGCACAGCGGCTCGCCGGGGCACGGCGGCCGGCGATCAGCGGCTCAGTACGACCGGCTGCAGGTCGAGGAGCGCGGCGATCTGCTGCGCTGCCTGCATGGCGGCGGTGCGGTCGGCGAACGGCCCGGTGCGCACGCGGAACATGCCGTCCTGCTCGAGCACGCTGGTGAGCCCCGCGAACTCGGGCAGGCGTGCGCGCGCACGCTCGGCGAGGGTCTGTGCATTGGCCGGCGCGGCAAACGCGCCCAGCTGCAGGAAGACCGCATCCGCCTGCGGTGCGCTGGCGGCGGCCGGCGTGCTCGCCGAAGTTCTGGTGGTCGCCACATCGTGCGGCAGGATGCTGTCGACGCGCACCCTGGCCTGTCCCGCACCCAGCATGTCGAGCTTGTAGGCTGCAACGTAGGACAAATCGATCAGACGCTCCGCGAGAAACGGGCCACGGTCGTTGATGCGCACCACCACCGAGCGTTGCGTGTCCACGCGGGTCACGCGCGCATAGCTGGGAATGGGCAGCAGCGGGTGCGCAGCGGTCATCGCGAACATGTCGTACGGCTCGCCCGATGCAGTCGGTCGTCCGTGGTAGCGCTTGCCGTACCACGACGCGATGCCGGTGGCGCTGTAAGCGCGATGCTCGGTCATCGGCACGTAGCGTTGCCCCAGGGCGGTGTAGGGACGGGCGGTGGAAGCCTTGATCGGCTCGGCCCGCGGTTGTGCATCCGCAATCGCGGCCAGATCGACCGGTGCTGCCGCAGGCGGGCCGTCGTCCAGATAATAGCCGCCGCTGCGGCGCGGCGTGTCGCCCGCGCCCCGCGGACCGGCGCAGGCGGCGAGCATCGACAGCACAGCGACAAGGATCAGACAGCTCGAAGCGCGCATGCCGGCTCGGTACGCTAGCTCTGCACCAGACGCTTGTGCGTCTGAATGCTCATCAGGATGCCCAGTCCGAACAGGATGCTCACCAGCGACGTGCCGCCATAGCTCATCAACGGAAGCGGCACGCCCACCACCGGCAGGACGCCGCTGACCATGCCCATGTTGACCACGACGTAAGTGAAGAAGGTCATGGTGATCGCCCCGGCCAGCAGGCGCGTGAACAGCGTGGAGGCATTGAAGCTGATGAACAGGCCGCGTCCGATCACGAACAGGAACAGCGTGACCAGGATGATGTTGCCGAACAGGCCGAACTCCTCGGAGAAGACGGCGAAGATGAAGTCCGTCGTGCGCTCCGGCAGAAAGTCCAGATGCGCCTGCGTGCCGTTGAGCCAGCCCTTGCCGAACAATCCGCCGGAGCCCAGGGCGATGGCCGCCTGAATGGTGTGGTAGCCGGCGCCCAGCGGATCCTGGCTGGGATCGAGCAGCGTCATCACGCGCTGACGCTGATAGTCGTGCATCAGCGACCATAGCAGCGGCAGGCAGCCGAGCGCCGTGAGGCCGACGCCGACTACGATCTTCCAGCTCAGCCCGGCAAGGAAGATCACGAAGAATCCGGCGGCGGCCACCAGCAGCGAGGTGCCGAGGTCCGGCTGCTCGGCAATCATCAGCACCGGCACAGCCATCATGATGCCGCCGATGATGAAGTCGCGCAGCTTGAGGATCGCCTCGTAGCGATCGAAGTACCAGGCCAGCGCCAGCGGCACGCCGATCTTCATCAGTTCCGAGGGCTGGATGCGTATCACCCCGAGATCCAGCCAGCGCCGCGCGCCATTGGTGATCTCGCCGAACAGCGCCACCGCGATCAGCAGGATGAGGCCGAGCACGTATACCGGCATGGCCAGGCGCTGGATATAGTGGGGCGGTACATTGGCCGCCAGCCACATGACCACCAGCGCAACGACGATGTTGCCGGCCTGGTTGCCCACCCGCACGAAGCTTTCCCCGGAAGCGCTGTAGAGGGTGATCAGCCCCACCACCAGCAAGGCGCCGATGGCGGCCAGCAGATAGCTGTCGACGTGCCGGCCGAGGTAGACCAGGAGACGATCAATCACCGGCGCTGTCCTCCACCACGGTCTCGGTTCTTTCCAGTTTCGGCTCCTTGCCCAGCAGATAGAAATCCATCACCTTGCGTGCGACCGGTGCCGCGCTGGAGCTGCCGTGTCCGCCGTTTTCGACCAGCACCGCCACCGCGATGGTCGGGGCGTCGGCTGGCGCATAGGCAATGAACAGCGCGTGATCGCGATGACGCTCGTTTATGCGGCGCTCGTCGTAGCGCTCGTTCTGCTTGATGCCGATGACCTGCGCCGTGCCGGTCTTGCCGGCGATACGATATTCTGCGCCCGTGCCGGCCACCACCGCCGTTCCTCCCGGCTTGAGCACATCGACCATGGCGTCGGTGATGCGCTGCACGTTCTCCGAAGCCAGTTGCACGTGGCCGATCGGCTGCGGTTCGATGCTGGTCAGCGCGCCGCTCTGACTATTCTGGATCTGGCGCACGATATGCGGGCGGAAGACGACGCCGCGATTGGCGAGCACGGCCGTGGCCTGTGCCAGCTGCATCGGCGTGGCCAGGTTGTAGCCCTGCCCGATGCCGACGGAGATGGTGTCGCCCGGATACCACTTCTGCTTGAAGCGCTTCATCTTCCATTCTTCCGAAGGCAGCAGGCCACCGGCCTCGCCGTCGATGTCGATGCCGGTGCGCTTGCCGAAACCGAACTGGCCGACGAACTTGTGAATGTTGTCGATGCCCATGTCGTGCGCGAGCCCGTAGTAATACGTGTCGCACGACACCACGATGGATTTGTGCAGGTCCACCACGCCGTGGCCGGCCTGCTTCCAGTCGCGCCAGCGATGACTTCCGCCCAGGCTGAAGTAGCCGGGATCGGCGATGGAGTAGCCGGGTGAACGTTTGCCCAGCTCGAGCGCGGCCAGCGCCATGAACGGCTTGAAGGTCGATCCCGGCGGATAGACGCCCTGCAACGCACGGTTGTTGAGAGGATGATCGGGCGAGTTGTTGAGCAGGTCCCAGTTCTGCGGATCGATGCCGTCGACGAACAGGTTCGGATCGAAACCCGGCTTGCTCATCAGAGCCAGGATACCGCCGGTGGAGGGCTCGATGGCGATGAGTGCCCCGCGCCGGTTTCCGAACACCTGCTCGGCGACATTCTGCAGCCGTGCATCCAGCGACAGCAGCAGGTTGTTGCCCGAGATCGGCAGCCGGCTGCGCAGGGTGCGTACCGCACGCCCTCCGGCATCCGTCTCGACCTCCTCGAAACCGGTGGTGCCGTGCAGCTCCTGCTCGTAGCGTCCCTCCAGTCCGATCTTGCCGATGAAGTCCGAGCCGGCATAGTTGGGCTTCACGCCCAGCTCTTCCAGACGCTCCACGTCGCGCTTGTTGATGCGCCCCATGTAGCCCAGCACGTGCGAGGCAACTTCGCCGTTGGGATAGTGGCGGAACAACCGTGCACGGATATCGACACCGGGAAAGCGGTACTTGTTGGCGGCGAAGCGCGCCACCTCCTCGTCGCTCAGGCGCGTGCGAATCGGCGCACTGGAAAAATCATGACCTTCATCGAGGACCTTGCGGAAACGCTTGCGATCACGCGGCGTGATGTCCACCACCTCCGACAGCTCGTTGATCAGGCCCTCGAGCTTGCCCGCCTTGCTGGGCGTGATCTCCAGGGTGTAGGCGGCATAGTTGTGCGCCAGCACCGCTGAGTTGCGGTCGAGGATGAGACCGCGGTTGGGAACGATCGGCACGATGGAGATGCGATTGTTCTCCGCCAGCGTATGGTAGTAGTCGTGCTGGATGACCTGAACGTAGAACAGGCGCAGCAGCAGTGCCGAGAACACGGCCAGGATCACGCTGGCCATCAGGCCGAGGCGCAGCTGGAAGCTCTGCAGCTCCTTCTGATGGTCGCGCAGCTCCGCGCGGCGTGCGCCGGCCAGTACCAGCGGGTGGGTATCTCGACGCAGGGCGGAGCGGCGGAAGAGCTTCATCGGACCGACCGGCTCGGACGCAGGACCGGCCTCACGCGCCGTCCGCGCTGAGGCGCGGACGCAGCGGCATGCGAATCAGCGCAAACAGCGCCGGCCATAGAAGCGCGCCCAGCAGGCTGGGCACGAAGTACGACACGCCGGGGAAATCGGCACCATCGACCATCCGCACCAGGAGCATGACGGCCTGGGAGGCCGCGAGAATGGCCAGGACATGCAGCATCTGTTGAATCATGCTGAACATCACGATCCGTCGATGCAACAGGATAGACAGATACATCAGCACTGCATAGGCCAGTGCGTGCTCGCCGAACAGGCTGCCGTTGGCCACATCCATGATCAGGCCGAGCGCCCACGCCGGCAGGAAGCCCAGGCGGCGCGGGTGATACACCACCCAGTAGATGAACGTCAGCGCCAGCAGGTCGGGACGCAGGACCTGCGCGATGCCGGGCAGGGCGAGCAGGTTGGCGCCAACCGCGACCAGCAGGGTGAGCGCGATATAGGTCCAGCGCGCCGGACGCAGTATTTCGGGTCCTTCGCTGCGGTCGGCCATCAGCGTCGTCCTGGTGCTGGTTCTGGTGCTGGTGTTGGCGAGGGCGCGGGCGCAGGCGCGGCTCGCTTCGCCTCGGACTGAGGCGACAGCGGGTTGTCGGGATGAGTCTCTGCGGTATTCACGATCAGCACCTGGCCGTAGCTGCTGATGCCTGCGGCCGGCGTGCAGGTAATGCGGGCGAAGGCATAGGCGGCATTGCGTTCGATGTTGGACACCACCGCCACCGGCAATCCGGCAGGATAGGTGCCGTCGATCCCGGAGGTGACCAGCAGGTCACCGTTCTGGATATCGGCATTGACCGGCATGAAGCGCAGCTCCAGCATGCCGTCGTAGCCGATGCCGAAGGTCACACCGCGCACGCCGCTGCGCAGCACCTGAATCGGCACGGCCTGCTCCTTGTCGGTGATGAGGGTGACCTCGGAGGCGAACGGGAACACGCGCGTGACCTGACCGATCACCCCCAGCCGGTCGATCACGGCCAGCCCCGGCCGCACCTCGTGCTGGCTGCCGCGGTCCACGACCACGCGCCGGGAGAATGGATCACGCGGAGCGTGCAGGATCTCGGCCGGTACCGTGGTGCGCGCCAAGCGCTGCTGCATCGCCAGCAGCTGGCGCAGGTTGTCGTTCTCGGCCGCGAGCGCCTGCTGCGTCTGCAGCGCAGCGGCGTTGTTGAGCGCATCGCGCTTGAGCCGGTCGTTCTCGCGTCGCAGGGAAGCCTGGGTGACGAAGAACTCGCCCACGCGTGCCACGCCGTCGGCGGGCATGGCGAACAAGCGCTGGAACGGCGTGACCACGGCGGCCAGCGTGTTGCGCGCCGCGTCCATGTAGCCGAAGCGGGCGTCCGCCACCAGCAGGGCAATGGAGATCAGCGCGAAGAAGCCGAAGCGTGTGAGGAGCCCGGGGCCACGCTTGAAGAAAGGGGGCGGGGAATATTCCATGCGAGGCTCCGCACTTGGGCGGCGCGCAGCGGCACGGGTGGGTCAGGAAGAAGACCGGACACCCATGCCGGTTCGATCGGGTGTATCAGTCGCTGGTGAAGATGGTGCCGACCTTGTCCATTCGCTCCAGCGCCTTCCCCGATCCGCGCACCACGCAGGTCAGGGGGTCTTCGGCGACGATTACCGGCAGGCCGGTCTCTTCCATCAGCAGTCGATCGATGTCGCGCAGCAGCGCACCTCCACCAGTTAGCACCATGCCTTTTTCGGCAATGTCGGCGCCAAGTTCAGGTGGAGTTTGCTCCAAGGCGGACTTGACCGCGCTGACGATGCTGTTGAGTGGCTCGGTCAACGCCTCCAGGATCTCGTTGCTGGAGATGGTGAAGCTGCGCGGGATCCCTTCCGCCAGATTGCGTCCCTTGACCTCCTTCTCCCGTACCTCGCTGCCTGGGAAAGCCGAGCCGATTTCCTTCTTGATCTCCTCGGCGGTGGTTTCGCCAATGAGCATGCCGTAGTTGCGGCGGATGTAGTTGATGATGGCCTCATCGAACTTGTCGCCGCCGACCCGCACCGAGCCGGCATAGACGATACCGCCCAGGGAAATCACGCCCACTTCGGTGGTGCCGCCGCCGATATCGACCACCATGGAGCCGGTGGCTTCATCCACCGGCAGGCCGGCACCGATGGCGGCCGCCATCGGCTCCTCGATCAGTTCGACCTTGCGCGCACCGGCTCCGTACGCCGACTCGCGGATCGCACGCCGCTCGACCTGGGTCGAGCCGCACGGCACGCAGATGACGATGCGCGGGCTGGGCGAGAACAGGCGGTTGTCATGGACCTTCTTGATGAACTGCTTGAGCATCTGCTCGGTGACGGTGAAGTCGGCGATCACGCCGTCCTTCATCGGGCGGATCGCCTCGATGTTGCCGGGCACCTTGCCGAGCATGGCCTTGGCCTCGGCGCCGACCGCCTGGATGGTCTTCTTGCCGTTGGGCCCGCCCTCGTGGCGGATGGCCACCACCGAGGGCTCGTCGAGCACGATGCCCTTGCCACGCACGTAGATCAGCGTGTTGGCCGTGCCCAGGTCGATGGCGAGGTCCGTCGAGAAATAGCGACGAAAGGATTCGAACATGGGTGTGGCTGAGGCGTTCCTCGTCCCCGCGGATCGAGGCGGGATACGCTGCGCAGGGGCTTGTGGATAACCGGGGATAATAACGCATCGGCCTGCATCCACCGGGGTGCGGGCCGAGCGTTTTCACCCTGTTTCCGCCTGCCTTCCCATGGCCCTCACCCCCCAGGACGTGAGCCGCATCGCCCACCTCGCGCGGCTGGAGCTTTCCGCCGCCGAGCAGGCCTCGCTGCTCGCCCAGCTCAACGGCTTCTTCGGCATCGTCGAGCAGATGAGCGCGGTCGACACCAGCGGCGTCGAGCCGCTGTACACGCCGCTGTCGGCGGTGCAGCAGGTCAGCCTGCGCCTGCGCGACGACGCCGTCAGCGAAACCGACCAGCGCACGCTCAACCAGCGCAGCGCCCCGGCGGTGGAGGACGGGCTGTTCCTGGTGCCCAAGGTCATCGAATGAAACAGATCCACGAGATGGGCGTGGCCGAACTGGCGCGCGCACTGGGCTCGCGCGAGGTGTCGAGCGTCGAGGCCACCGGCGCGCTGCTCGACCGCATGGCGCAGCACGCATCCCTGGGCGCCGTGCTGGCCAGCGACCGCGCGCGGGCCTTGCAGCAGGCCCAGGCCGCCGACGCGCGCCGCGCCGCCGGCGAAACCGGCGCGCTGCTGGGCGTGCCGATCGCCCACAAGGACATCTTCGTCAGCGCCGAGCTGCCCACCACCGCCGGCTCGAAGATGCTGGAGGGCTATCGCAGCCCCTTCGATGCCACCGTCGTCGCCCGTCTCGGCCAGGCCGGCACGGTGACGCTCGCCAAGCTCAACTGCGACGAGTTCGCGATGGGCTCGGCCAACGAGAACTCGGCCTTCGGCCCGGCGCGCAACCCCTGGGACACGAGCCGCGTGCCGGGCGGCTCCTCGGGCGGCTCGGCGGCCGCCGTGGCGGCGCGCCTCGTGCCCGCGGCCACCGGCACCGACACCGGCGGCTCGATCCGCCAGCCGGCCAGCTTCTCGGGCATCACCGGCATCAAGCCGACCTACGGCGTGTGCTCGCGCTACGGCATGGTCGCTTTTGCGTCCAGCCTCGACCAGGCCGGGCCGATGGCACGCTCGGCCGAAGACTGCGCCTTGCTGCTGTCGGCCATGAGCGGCTTCGACGAGCGTGATTCGACCAGCGCCGAGCGCCCGCCGCAGGACTTCCACGCGCAGATGCTCGCGCCGCGCGCGGATGCCTCCGCCACGAAGCCGCTGGCCGGCCTGCGCATCGGCCTGCCGCGCGAGTTCTTCCCCGCCGCACTGGCCGCCGACGTGAACGGCGCGGTGCGCGCCGCGCTGGCCGAGCTCGAGAAGCTCGGCGCGACGCTGGTCGACGTGAGCCTGCCGCGCACCGAGCTCTCGATTCCCGTCTACTACATCATCGCGCCGGCCGAGGCGAGCTCGAACCTGTCGCGCTTCGACGGCGTGCGCTACGGGCACCGCGCGGCGAAATACGCCGACCTGCTCGACATGTACAAGAAGAGCCGCAGCGAAGGCTTCGGCGCCGAGGTCAAGCGCCGCATCATGATCGGCACCTACGTGCTCTCGCACGGCTACTACGACGCCTACTACCTGCAGGCGCAGAAGCTGCGCCGCATGATCGCCGACGACCTCCAGGCCTGCTTCGGCGAATGCGACCTGATCGCCGGCCCGGTGGCGCC
>JAHCKU010000180.1 GCA_026125625.1 Burkholderiales bacterium
ATCCGGGCCTGGCGCGCAGGTGATCTTCTCGAGATTGCCGCAGCGGGCCGTGGCTGCGCCCGGGTTGTCGAAGAGCAGCGAGAATCCCGGAAAGGGCGCCCAGCGAGGCTCCAATCCGGCGATCTTGCTTTGTGTGATGGTGATCATGCGATTGGCGAGCCACCTCGGCTGCCGTGACAGGTCGTTCCGCGATGCAGTGGTGCCCGCTTCGGCTCGAATGCGCTGTCACGCATCAGGGAACGACGTTCTTGAACAGCTTGCCGTCCTTCATGATCACGACGAAATTCTTGTCCGGATCCGTAATCAGCTGGATGTCGGCGATCGGATCGCCGTCGACCAGGATCAGGTCGGCGAGTGCACCCTCCTCGACCACGCCGAGCCTGCCCGGATAGGGATTGCGCGGACCGGACAGCGCCAGCAGCTCGGCGTTGGTACTGGTCGCCATCTTCAGCACCTCGGCCGGGGTGTACCAGCGTACCAGCGTCGCCAGCTGTGCCCCTTGAGTAGAGGCCATCTTGGGATCGAACAGAATGTCGGTGCCCCAGGCGGTCTTGATCTTGTACTTCCTGGCCAATTCGTATGCATTGTCGGTACCGGCGAAGACCTGAAGCTGCTTCGCCCGCGCCTCGGGACTGCGCTGCGGATTGGCGAATGCGTTGTCCAGGAAGGGCTGGATGCTCAGCCACACGTCGTTGTCGGCGATCAGCTTGGCCGTGGCTTCGTCCATCAGCTGGCCGTGGTCGATGCATTTGACCCCACCGGCTATGGCCATCCGGATGGCGCGTGGCGTGTAGGCGTGCACGGTGACGTACGTGCCCCAGTTCTCTGCGGCTTCGACTGCAGCGCGGAACTCAGCCTCCGTGTACTGGGTGACGTCGATCGGATCGTAGGCCGACGAGACGCCGCCGCCCGCGGCCAGCTTGATCTGGCTCGCCCCGAGCATGAGCTGTTCACGAACGCGCTTGCGGACCTCGTCCGGTCCATCGGCGATCACGCCGCCATTCATCGCTTCACCGTGGGTGAGCGGTGCATTCCGTGGAGCAGGGACTTCGTAGGGCATGCGGAAGTCGCCGTGCCCACCGGTCTGCGAGATCATGGCCCCGGAAGGCCAGATGCGCGGGCCGTCGACGATGCCTTCGTCGATGGCCCGCTTGAGGCCGAAGGTGGGACCGCTGAGATCGCGCACGCTGGTGAAGCCGCGCAGCAGCGTCTCCCTGGCGGTCTTGCCGGCCACCAGGTTGACGTAGCCGATATCGGCGGTCAGCAGCACCGACATCGGAACGGCCGCCATCGCCGCATGCCAATGTGCGTCGATCAGACCCGGCATCAGCGTGCGCCCGCCGCCCTGGATGATGCGCGTGTCGGCACGACGGTCGACTGGAATCGGCGCGGTCGAGATCCGGTGGATCTTGTTGCCTTTCACCAGGACGTTTGACGGCGCGGACAGCGCGCTGCCCGTGCCGTCGAAGATGCGCACGTTCTCGAACAGCACCGTGGCGGGAGACGCCTCCTGCGCATGTGCGACGGCTGCCGTGAGACAACCGACCGCAACGAGCGTCTCGAGCAGTTTTCCAAACGTGAGTCGCATGCAGCTTCTCCTAGAGAGTTTCCCTAGTTGCGGTAAACGCCTCGATCATCTTTTGCTCATGCCTCGAGCAGTCGTGTCAGCGGATTTTGTTCGTGTCTCCGGTGGCTTGCAGCCGGCGCCGACGCGCACTGCGGTTGCTCCGCTTCAGGTAGATCAGTGCCGCCGCCAGCGCTGCGAGCACGCCGACGAGAATCGCTTCGCGAATGCGCCGCTGCGTACGATACTGCTGTGCTTCAGGGTGCTCCTTGCTGAACACGTCCTGCCCTTCGGCCGACAGCTCACGCAGGCGATCCTCGAACGCTTGGGCATAGGCTGCACCCTCCCGGCCGATTGCGTATCTGGCCTTGATCGCATTGGCCTGCGACCGTAGTCGATCCAGTTCGGCCACCTCGGCCGGGCCGATCTTCCTGTCGTGCAGCGCGAGGAGGTGTTGTTCGTACTTCACTGCCAGACGCGCGTATTCCTGCGCATCGGCTTCGAAGGTGGCTGTTTGCGCGAACACGGACCCGGCCGCGATTGCGAGCATCGACGCCGCCAGCAGGAGAAGCGCGAATGTGGAAACTCCCTTGACAACGCCGGGACCTCCATTGGTCCACATAAGTCGTGATCTGTCCCCCATTTACACACGTGCGGCGCTGGCTAGCGCACCACCTTGCGAGCAAGCTGGAGAATATCGTCCAGCGGATTGCCGTCGCCGTTCAGATCGAGCATCGAAGCGAACCCGGACGCCTCACGGCCGCCGCCGAGCAGGCCTCCCAGCAGCCCGCCGAGCCCGCCGCCCCCGGGAGAGGGTTGCCCCGCACCGCCCTGCTGCTTGGCCATGTAGCCTGCGACCAGCATGGCCAACATCGGCAGCATTTTCTTGAGCAGGTTGGTGTCGAGCCCCGATTGTGAAGCCGCGTTCTGCGCGACTGTGCGGCTGACGTCCTTGGAGCCGAAAATCTGTCCGAGGACATCGTTGCCACGGCTCACGTTCGTCGGCTGCGACCCTAGCACGTCGTCGAGCAGGCCGCCGCCGCCGAGCTGTCCGAGCACACCACCGAGCCCTTCGAGGCCGGTGGGCTGCGCCTGCGCCTGTTTCTTGAAACCGCCGAGAATGGCGGGAATGAGCGCTTCGGCGCCGCTCGCGGCCTGGGCTTCGCTGACGCCCAGCTCCCGTGCTACGGACTGAAGGCCGCCCATCTGGGCGAGGATATCGGTGATCTGCATGGTCTGGCTCCTGGGGTTGGTGATTGTGCCGGCCACTCGGGCCGGTTTGCACGAAAGGAAGCCCGATTTTGCACTTATGGAGAGAAAGGCTCCAAGGCGGCGCAGTTTGCCGCCCGAAAAAATCTCTCGTTTACTACCGTCATCCTATGCGGGCACATGAATGCGTTCCTTGATGTGCTTGAGGTTGGCTACGATCGTGAACGTCATGATGATGAGCAGCGACCAGGAGCTCCACTTCCCGACATGGACGGTGGACCAGGCGCCTAGTTGATTGGGGTACTTCCAGATACCGAAGAACGTGCTGATGTTTTCGGCCAGCCATATGAAAAGCCCGATCAAAACGAACGCCAGCAGCAATGGCATCTTTCGATCGCGATCCAGCGGACGAAAGATCACGGTGGATCTGGCATACAGCCCGAGGGCGCAGGCGGCAATGTACCAGCGGTAGTCGCCGATGAAATGATGAGTGAAGAAGTTGACGTAGATGAGCAGCGCGATGAGAGCGGCCATCCAGTAGGGCGGGTGATGAACTACACGGAGATCGAAGAGCCGCCATGCCTGGATGATATAGCTGCCAATTGCTGCATACATGAAGCCGGCGAACAGCGGCACGCCGAAGACCTTGGTATAGGCGAAGTCAGGGTAGGTCCACGACTTGATGCCGTTGGAGGTTTTGAACACCTCGAGGGCGAAGCCGATGACATGAAAGAGGGTTATTGCCTTGAGCTCGTCGATCGTTTCGAGCTTGGCCCATATCATCCAGGCCTGAATGGCAAGCGCAGCGATGAGCAGAATGTCGTAGCGTGGAATACCCCAGAGACCGGTGCGCGGAACGGAGAACACTGCTGCAAAGAACAATCCAACGAACAGGCATGCACGAGCTTCTTTTACGCCAAAGTAGAGAAACTCCATTGCAAAGCGCGCAATCCCTGAAAGGTCGCTCCGGGTGCGCTGGGAGAGCAGGTGATTGTCGAGTGCGCTCAGGCGCAGCAACGACAGGGCGGCTAGAACTTGGGTAGCCATTTCTTCTGTCGAGGATTACGAGATGGCCGGGCCTCGGCGTCCGGCTTCTCGATCCCGGCATCCATTGGTGGATCCCTCAAAGGAGGAGGCCGCATTCTACTGCCGAGGCATATCAGCCACCGGTGCCGATGAATTCCTGGAACAGCTCAGGATCGTCGAGCAGCCTGCTCGGCTCGATCTCGCGCGAGATGCGTCCACGATCGATCAGATAGGCGTGGTCGGCCAGCGCCGCCGCGAACTCCAGATTCTGCTCCACCAGCAGCACAGACAGGTCCTGCTTCGCGCGCACGCTGCGCAGCACGTCCTGGATCTCGTCGAGCACGGAAGGCTGGATACCTTCGGAAGGTTCGTCGAGCAGCAGAACCTTCGGCTCCAATACCAGCGCGCGGGCCAGCGCCAGCAGCTGCTGCTGGCCTCCGCTGAGGCTTGCTCCCGGGTGCTGCAATTTCGGCTTCAGTGCAGGGAAGTCTTCCAGCACCGCCTCCGCCCGCGCCGCTGGACGGTTCGCGGCGCGCAGGCCCACGAGGATGTTCTCCATGACGCTGAGCCTGGCGAAAATCTCGCGGCCCTGGGGGACATAGCCCAGGCCCATGCGTGCGCGGGAAGCAGGCGCAAGCCTGGTGATGTCAACCCCGTCCAGGGTCACGCTGCCGCCGCGCGCCGGCAGCAGACCCGACAGCGTACGCATGAGCGTTGTCTTGCCGACGCCGTTGCGCCCGAGCACGGCGACGACGGTGCCGCGCCCGACCTGCAGCGACAATCCGTCGAGCACGACGCTGTCGCCGTAGCCGGAGCACAGTCCGTCAACGCCGAGCATCGCGCTGCCTCCCGAGGTAGACATCGCGTACTTCCGGGTCGCGGCTCAGCTGCTCGAAGTCGCCCTGCCGGAAAACGATGCCGCGATGGAGCATCACCACCGGCGCCTGCAGGGTGCGGATGAACGCCATGTCGTGTTCCACGACGACGACGGTACGCTCCGCCGCCAGCGAGCGGATGAGGTCCGCGGTGCGGGCACGCTCGTCGCGCGTCATGCCGGCCGCAGGTTCGTCGAGCAGCATGACAGACGGGCCCTGCGCGACCACCATCGCGATCTCCAGCCATTGCTGCTCACCGTGCGAAAGGGTAGCGGCGGGAAGGTTTTCCTTGCCGAGCAGGTTTGCACTTGCCAGCAGGATGGTCGCATCGCTGCCCTTGCCGCGGGTCCCGGGTGCCATCAGCGCGAGCTCGATGTTCTGGCGGACTGTCAGGTCGGGGAACAGGCTGGGCACCTGCAGCTTGATGCCCAGTCCGGCGCGCGCACGCCGGTAGGCGGGCAACGCGGTAATGTCGGCACCGTTCATCTCGATGCGCCCCCGCGTGGCCTTGTGCCTGCCGGTCAGCAGCCCGAACAGCGTGCTCTTCCCGGCACCGTTGGGTCCGATGATGGCGTGGATGGGGCTGCTGCCGAATTCGAGGCTCACTTCCTCCAGGACGACGGAACCGCCGAACGCCTTGTTCAACCCGTATGTCTTGAGCCATCCCCTGGATGCAGCCGTCGTCCCCGGCCGCGCTGGCTGCGGCATGGGGCTGGCGTCCGCATGCGTTGCGTCCGTACCGGCACGCTGCCGGGGAAGCAGCCGCGCGAGCGCTGGAACGATGCCGCTTGGGAAGGCCAGAACGGTCGCGACCAGCATGACGCCCAGTACCAGAGGGGTCTGCTGGGCCACGAGCTTGTCGGCCTGATCGGCAACCCATTGCACGACGCCGACGCCGACGAAGGCGCCCGCGAGCGCCGTGCGTCCACCGACCATGACCCAGATCGCAACCAGCGCTGCCTGCGGCAGGCTGAACACCGCAGGGTTGATGAAGGTTCCCCAGGCGGCGAAGAGCGCCCCGCCGAGCGCCGCGATGGCACTGCCGATGACGAATGCGGCCAGCTTGTGCAGGCGCACGTCATAGCCGAGCAGCTCCATGCGGAACTCGTTTTCCCGGATGCCGGCCAGTATCAGCCCGTACCTGCCGCTGACGAGCAGGCGCGTGATCGCGTAGAGCGCTGCCGCCAGGCAAACGGCGAACGCGAAAGTCTGGCGGTTGGAGAATTCCCCCGAGCCCATTGCGATGCCGGGTATGGAAGGCATGCCGTTGAAGCCGCCGAGCTGCGCTTGGCCGATGCGGTATTCGGGTCCCGCGGTGCTCGACATCACCGTGTACAGGATCAGCGTGACCGACAGCGTCACGATCGCAAGATAGACATCGCCCACGCGCCCGTAGAACGTCACGTAGCCGAGCACTGCGGCGAAAGCGGCGGCGGCCAGGACCGCGACCAGCATGGCACTCATGGTCTCGCCGGTAGCCGGAAAAAAATTGATCGCCGCGACGGCGAACGCGTAGCCGCCGACACCGAAGAAGGCGTTCTGGCCGAAGCTGAAGATGCCCGCGATACCCCAGATGAAGGACAGGCTCAGCGCGACAATGCCGAAGCTCAGCCAGAGCGTGGCCTTCAGCAGCGTCGCCGTGGACAGATGCGGTGCGGCAAGGAGCGCGATCGCCGCGAGCAGCGGCGCCCAGAGCAAGCCGCGCCGCGCGAGCCACCGTACCGCGCCGGGGAAACTCGCTGCGCCTCGCGTCACAGGCCGCGGACCCAGCCGCCGGACAGGCCGTTGGGCAGCAGGCGGATAAGCAGGATGGCGACGAGCAGCAGAGCAGTGAGCCCCCACAGGTTCGTCGTCAGCTGGGAGACGATGTTGGAGACGCCGCCCAGCAGCAGCGAGGAAGCCAGCGTGCCGAACAGAAATGCCGGGCCG
>JAHCKU010000181.1 GCA_026125625.1 Burkholderiales bacterium
CGTTGACTGCGCTCATGACGAACCACTGCAGTGCATAGGCACGATGCGTGTCCACGCCGGTATCCGGGCGCTTCCACGCGCGCAGCAGTCCGTCCTGCAGATCATTGTGCTGCTGCAGGAGAAGGGGTTGCAGCGCCAGTCCGAAGCGCTGCTGATAGTGGTCGAACTTCAGATTCTGCCAAACCGTTCCGCTGACGGTTTGCCCGGATAGCTCGAAATAGCGCGTATCGGGCGGCAGGGCGAGCCCCTGCACCACGACTTCACCGGCCGGAGTCGGCACCTCGGGCAGTTGGGTACGCAAAGGTGGCGCCGCGATCCAGCCTCTGTTGACCAGCACGTGCAAGGTGGACTGGCGCAGCCGCAGCGGCGCCACGACCTCGTAGCCGACGACACCGTCGTGCACGCGATTGTCGAGCAGGATCGTCGCCTCCGGTACGAACTGGCCGACCGCTTCGACTCTGCGATACATCAATCCATCGGCATCTATCGGGCGCGCTGGAACGCTCACCATGGGTGCGCGCTCCGCGGCGTCCTGCCGCTCCTGCATCGCCAGTTTGTATGCGGCCCGGTCCAGTTGCCAGCTACCCAGGTAAGCGGTGAGGATCACGCCCCCGACGGCAGCGAGGGTGGGCAATATGCGGCGCAGCGCGGAAGCAGGCATGGATGAAGCTATCATTGCTCAGAGCAGCGCACCCGACTCCTTGGTCCGTGAGCACGGGTAGGCTATGAGCCCGATGTTTTCCGAGGTGTACATGAAGATTCTGGTGATCGCGTTCCTCGTCGTCATTCTGGCCAGCCTCGGCTCCGCCCTGTTCTACCTCGTGCGCGACAAGGGACAATCCGAGCGCACGGCAAAAGCGCTGACCTGGCGCATTGCCCTGTCCATCACGCTTTTCATCCTGCTCATGGCAGGCTACTACACAGGGATTATCCCGCGCGGAGGCCTGTAGAAGAAAAACGCCGCACTGCGTGCGGCGTCGCGACTGGCTGGGAGGGTACCCCCTCCCAGCAGGGTTGTGCGGAACCAGTGCTACAGCCAGTACACCAGCACGAACAGCATCAGCCATACCACGTCGACGAAGTGCCAGTACCACGACACGGCCTCGAACGCAAAATGGCGCTCAGCCGTGAAGTGTCCCTTCAGCGCACGGAAGAAGATCACGATCAGCATGATCGTTCCCAACGTGACGTGGAAGCCGTGGAAGCCGGTCAACATGAAGAAGGTCGCGCCGTACGCCCCTGCGCCCAGAGTCAGGTTGAGATCGTGGTAGGCATGCACGTACTCGTAGATCTGCAGGCTCAGAAACAGGATACCCAGCGCAATGGTGAGGAACAGGCCGAGCGTCAGTTGTCCGCGATTGTTCTTCTTCAGACCCCAGTGCGCCCAGGTCACCGTGGCCCCGGAGGTGAGCAGGATCAGGGTATTGATCGCGGGAATGCCCCATGCGCCCATCGGCGTGAAGGTCTCCTCGATTCCCGGACCCGAAGCCGGCCAGCGTCCGCTGAAGCCCTGCCATAGCAATTCGGCGTTGTCTCCCGTCGCCAGATCCGGCACCGACAGGGCGCGCATGTAGAACAGGGCGCCGAAGAAGGCGGCGAAGAACATCACCTCGGAGAAGATGAACCAGCTCATCGCCCAGCGGTAGGAGACGTCCACCTGCTTGTTATAGAGCCCGCTCTCGCTCTCCCGGATCACGGTCCCGAACCAGCCGAACAGGAAGTAGAGCAATACCGCGAAGCCTGCCGCCATGACCAGGAAGCCGCCGTTGACGTCGTTCATCCACATGACGAGCGACAGCATCAGCAGAAATACGGCAACCGACCCGACCACTGGCCAGTGAGACGGAGCCGGAAGGTAATAGCTGTTGGGACTGGTGTGCGTGCTGCTAGCCATTTCGATGGCTCCTCTCCTGGGCTTCTAGTTTGTCGACGGTGATGCGCTTCATGTGATGAGGCGAACGACGGTCACGATGGTGATCACGAATATTGCCGCCGCAATCAATCCCGCCACGACCACATGCAGCGGCTTGATGGTAGCCAGATCCCGATCTCGCGCGGAATTCTTGCGTATGCCGATGAAGGCCGACAGGACCGCTGCAACCGCTCGCAGCGGCGAGCGGCGCTGTTCCGGCCCTCCTCCGCTTTCATGCTCGGACGGCATCGTGATTCCCTTTCAACTCGCTCCTGGCGCCTTTCCTCCCGGCAGTTCGAAGAAGGTATACGACAGCGTAATGACCGATACGTCGGGTGGCAACTGCGGATCGACCACGAATTGCACCGGCATCTGGCGCGTCTCGTTGCCGAGCAATTCCTGTCGCGTGAAACAGAAGCACTCGACTTTCTTCACGTACTGACCGGCAATCTGCGGTCCATAGCTGGGAATCGCCTGTCCCAGTCCTGCGGCCGCCGTGGTATTGGTGACCTCGTAGACCACGTGCACCAATTCTCCGGGATGTGCCCGGATGCTGGTCTGCAGAGGCCGGAACTTCCATGGCAGGTCGCGCGTGTTGGCGTCGAACTCGATGGTCAGCGTCCGACTGCGATCGACCTGGGTGTTCATCACCTTGTCCGCCCGCTGAATATCGTAGATTCCCGCGGTTTCACAGATCTTCTTGTAAATCGGCACCAAGGCGAAACCGAAGCCGAACATCGCCACGGCCACGACCACCAGCTTGCGCAGCAGCAGTCTGTTACTTGCGACGTTGCTCATTGGAAATAGCGGCGCACGAAGAACCCCACGAAGAAAGCCAACGCGACGGCGGCAAGGATGAGCCCGGTACGCACGTTGCGCTTGCGCAGTCGATCGTCTTCACCATCATCGCTCACCGCCCTGACCCTTTATTACCTGATGACCGGTGGCTTCTCGAAGCTGTGGTAGGGGGCGGGGGTGGGCAGCATGGTCCACTCGATGCTGTCGGCACCTTCCCATGGCTTCTGCGGGGCCTTCTCGCCGCTGCGCAGGGCCTTGAGAATGATGTACAGGAACAGCAGTTGCGACAGCCCGAAGCCGAACGCGCCGATGGTGGACACTGCATTGAAATCGGCGAACTGCAGCGAATAGTCCGGAATCCGCCGCGGCATTCCCGCCAGGCCGAGGAAGTGCTGCACGAAGAAAGCGAGGTTGAAGAAGATGAACGACAGCCAGAAGTGCCACTTGCCCAGCGTTTCGTCGTACATCTTTCCGGTCCACTTCGGCAGCCAGAAGTAGATGCCGCCGAAGGCCGAGAACAGGGCCCCCGCAACCATCACGTAGTGGAAGTGCGCGACGACGTAGTAGGTATCGTGAAGCTGGACGTCGACCGGCGTGATGGCCAGGACCAGCCCGGTGAATCCACCCAGGGTGAACAGGAACAGGAAGCCCAGCGCAAACAGCATCGGCGTCTCGAAGGTCATCGACCCTTTCCACATGGTCGCGACCCAGTTGAAGACCTTCACGCCCGTCGGCACCGCGATGAGCATGGTGGCAAACATGAAATACAGCTGCGCCTGCACCGGCATGCCTACCGTGTACATGTGATGCGCCCACACCAGGAACGACAGGATCGCGATGGAGGCCGTGGCGTATACCATCGACGAATAGCCGAACAGGGGCTTGCGGGCAAAGGCGGGGATGATCTGGGAGATCACGCCGAAGGCCGGAATGGCGATGATGTACACCTCGGGGTGGCCGAAGAACCAGAAGATGTGCTGGAACAGCACCGGATCGCCGCCGCCGGCAGGATTGAAGAAGTGCGTGTCGAAATGGCGATCGGTGAGCAGCATCGTCACCGCGCCTGCAAGCACCGGCATCACCGCGATCAGCAGATAGGCGGTGATCAGCCACGTCCAGCAGAACAGCGGCATTTTCATGAGCGTCATGCCCGGCGCGCGCATGTTCAGGACGGTGGTGATGATGTTGATCGAGCCCATGATCGACGACATGCCCAGAATGTGCACGGCGAAGATGGTCAGATCCATGCTCATGCCCTGCTGGATCGTGAGCGGCGGATACATCGTCCAGCCCACGCCCGCTCCGCCTCCTGGTACGAACTGCGCCAGGATCAGAAGGAGGGCCGCGGGCGGCAGGAGCCAGAAGCTCCAGTTGTTCATGCGCGGGAACGCCATGTCGGGCGCGCCGATCTGCATCGGAATCAGCCAGTTCGCGAAGCCGACGAATGCGGGCATGATCGCGCCGAACACCATGATCAACCCGTGGTAGGTGGTCATGGCGTTGAAGACTTCGGGATTGACCACCTGCAGCCCGGGCTGGAACAGCTCGGCCCGGATCACCATGGCCATCGCCCCGCCGAGCAGGAACATGGCGAACGAGAACCACAGGTACATCGACCCGATGTCCTTGTGGTTGGTCGTGGTGAGGTACCGCATGATCCCCGTCGGACCGTGGTGATCGTGTCCGTGCTCGTGCGCGTGGCCGTGTACCGCTTCCATAATCTCCGCTCTCCTGCTGCTCGAATTGTTTCTGGGCTTCGCCGTGATGTCTTTACCGCGACTGGGCGAGCAGATGATCCACCGCTGCCTTGACCTGTGCGTCGGACAGGGCCAGATTCCCGCCCTTCGGCGGCATCATGTTGAAGCCTCCGATCGCATGCCCGTACAGCACATCCAGTCCTTTCGCCGAGCGTGGCGCCCACGCCGCCTTGTCGCCGATCTTCGGCGCACCGGCCAGACCGGTCTCATGGCACATCCCGCAAGATTGCGCATACACTTCCGCGCCGTCGCCGCCGGCGGCTGCCGCGGGTGCTGCAGCACCGGCATCTTCCGCTGCGGGTGCCTGAGGTGTTTCGGGCGCTGCATCGGTTGTTGCCGTCGCAGCCGCGGCTGTGCCCTGCTCGGCCTGCTGCTGCGCCACCCATTCGTCGTACTCCTGCGCGGTCACCACCCGCACCACCACCGGCATGTAACCGTGCTCCTTGCCGCACAGTTCGGCGCATTGTCCGCGGTAGACGCCAGGCTCCTCTGCGCGGAACCAGGTGTCGCGCACGAAACCGGGAATGGCGTCCTGCTTCACCGCCAGGGCGGGAACGTACCAGGCATGCAGCACGTCACCGGCGGTGAGCAGTATGCGCACTTTCTTGCCCACCGGCACGACGACCTCGTTGTCGACCTCGAGCAGGTAGTTTTCACCCTTCTCTTCGATGTTCTCGATCTGTGCGCGCGGTGTGGCCAGCATGCTGAAGAAGCTGATGTTCTCCTGCAGGTATTCGTACTGCCACTTCCACTGATAGCCGGTGACCTTGATGGTCAGATCGGGTGAGGAGGTATCGCGCTGTGCCAGCAGCGTCTTGGTGGCGGGGTAGGCCATGCCCAGCAGGATCAGGAACGGGATGACCGTCCAGATCACTTCCACCGTCGTGTTTTCATGGAAGTGCGCAGCCTGGTGTCCCACCGACTTGCGATGCTTCCAGATCGCATAGAGCATCGCGCCGAAGACGACGATGAAGATAATCAGGCAGATCAGAACGATGGCGTTGTGCAGATCGTAGACCGTATGTCCCAGAGCGGTCTTCTGATCTTGCAGGTTGAACCGCATCTCCCCGAAGGCCAGGCCTGCCCAACAGGACAGCACCATCACCAACAGGGTATGGGCAGTTCTTCTGATCATCTTTGTTATCTCCCCGACAGAATGCCTGTTTCCAACACTCGACACCACCTTAGCGGTCGTGCCTCAGCTGTTCCTTCAACGTACGCGCCACGTGTACGCGTTGTTCCTGCGTCAGATGGCGGCCGAACTGCACTTCGCGACCGTGCGAGCGCAGCGCCAGTACCCCGCCGCGTCCGTGCCGGGCGGGCTGAAACACCACTTGGGCCCAGAACCGATTGAATTCGAAACGACTGGTCTTGCCGCTTTCCCAGCGTTCGATGAGGATACGGTCGCCGCAGATCGAAATAGTCTCGTAGTTGCCTGCCCGCCTGCCGATGGCCCTGAAAGCGAAGAATAGCAGCGCCATCTCCGCCCCGGCGAAGGGCAGGATCATCCATGCGCCGTGCAAAGCGAAGCCCAATGAAATGGCCAAAGAGACCAACACGAGCGAGCCGAGAACCGCGTTCCTGCCTGTCGACGAGAGGGAGTGATTATGCTGCGATACCAGCACGAAATTGTGCGGTTCCTCGCCGTAGGCATGATCCATGACGGACTCTGACCCGAATCTTTGTCGATTGCAGGGCCTCCTCCCCAAACCGCAAAGAATTTAGCATAGCGCCCTCGCTCATAGCAAGATAAGGGCGGGAGCCCTTGCGTTTTTCCTCCTAGACATCACCTCGTATGCGTGGCACGAATCGGATCACGGCGCTTCCGTCGGGACGCGCATGCGCGGGCTGCTCGGGTTTCCAGGCATGACCGTAGACGATCTCGAACGTGGCGGGTACGCGCCCGTCCCGCGCGAAGGCAGCGTAGCGGCGCTCCAGTTCACGCAACCATCCGCGGCCATGCAGGCCTGGCGACACCGGTTCCGGTGCCTGAGCGTAGCCGCTCTCACGCAATTCCCGCAGCAACGCACCGACGTCGGGATAGGTAAGCGTCAGGTGCTCCATGTCCATGACCGGATCGGCGAACCCGGCCGCGACCAGCGCATCGCCGAGGTCGTGCATGTCCGCGA
>JAHCKU010000182.1 GCA_026125625.1 Burkholderiales bacterium
GCGGTATCCGGGCTCCTGGTCGCGATGAGTGGCGGGGCGCTCGCCGAGCAGGCTGGTGGTATGTACAGCACCTACCGAAACCCGGATTCGCCGGTCACGCTCGATCGAGGGTTCGACACCACCGAGGCCGCCAGCCTGGACGAGCTGGTCAAGACCCTCAGCCGCGCCATCAGCCAGCTTTCGCGCTACCGCGTCCCCAAGGATCCACCGCCCATCTATCGCGTGCCCAAGGCAGAGCTGGAGAACTACGTGTGCGGTACGCACTGTGCGATCCAGGCCTGGTACAAGCCAGGCGACGGCATTTTCCTCGACGACAAGCTGCGCCCGGAGACCAACCTGTTCCACCGCTCCATCCTGCTGCACGAAATGGTGCACTACTTCCAGGATCAGGCCGGTGAATACGCCAACATGCCGGCATGCGACCGCTGGTTCCGTCGCGAGCTGGATGCCTATACCGTGCAGAATCGCTACCTGGGCATGATCGGCCATCCCAGCCGCGTCGCCTACACCGGTGACAACTGCTCCAATATGGAAGCGAAGGGGCGCGAGCGTGGCGACCAACCGAAGCAGGCCTTCGACGGCATCAAGGGGCGCGTGAAGTCCGACCACTAGTGGACTGTAACGATGAAATGCGGAGCACGCTCCCTCTCCCCTTGGGGGAGAGGGTTGGGGAGAGGGGTACTACCGAATCGGCTGTTACAGTCCACTAGCAGTCTGCTGACGCGAATATCGCGGCGCCAAGCCCTTCCTTCGTCGCCACCGGCCGCGGTGGAGCGGCTATCATCGCGCTTCAACTGACTCGGGGCAGCTGCTGCGTCCTTGCCGCGCAGACCGCGGCGGCACCCCTCGACCGATCGTGAAAGCGCACTCCGCGGCAGCGATAGATCAGTTCGATCTGCGCCGCCTGCCCCAGGACTTCTACGCCGACCCGTATCCCTACTATCACGCCTTGCGCACGCATGCGCCGGTCAAGGCGCTGTCCGACGGCGGCTGCCTGCTCACGCGCTACGCCGACGTGGTCGCAGTATACAAGGATCCGGCCGCCTTCAGCTCGGACAAGAAAGCCGAGTTCGAGCCGAAGTACGGTCGTGACTCGCTGCTGTACGCGCACCACACCACCAGCCTGGTGTTCAACGATCCGCCACTGCACACGCGCGTGCGCCGCCTGATCCTCGGCGCGCTCACGCCCAGGGCGATCGAGGCGATGGAGCCCGCGCTGATGCAGCTGGTGGACCGCCTGCTGGAGCGGATGGCAGCCGAAGGCAGGGTGGATCTGATCGAGGATTTTGCCAGCGCCATCCCGATCGAGATCATCGGCAATCTGCTGGGCGTGCCGCCGTCCGAGCGCGGCCCGCTGCGCGCCTGGTCGCTGGCCATCCTCGGCGCCCTGGAGCCGGCGCTCACGGCCCAGGCGCATGTCAGCGGCAATACCGCACTGGCCGAGTTCCTCGCTTATCTGGAAGGGCTGGTGAACGAGCGGCGCGCGCATCCCGGTGATGCCGAGCGTGACGTGCTCACGCGCCTGATTCGCGGGGAAAGCGACGGTGAGCGGCTTAGCCATCACGAGCTGTTGCATCAGTGCGTATTTCTGCTCAACGCGGGACACGAGACCACGACCAATCTGATCGGCAACGGCCTGCATGCGCTGGCGCAGTGGCCGCAGGAGAAGGCGCGCCTGCTGGCGCAGCCGGAGCTGATCAGGAGCGCGGTCGAGGAGTGCCTGCGCTTCGAGAGCTCGAATCAGCTCGGCAACCGCATCACCACGCGCGAGACACAGGTGGGCGGAGTGCGCCTGCCGGCTGGTATGCCCATCACGTTGTGCATCGGCGCGGCCAACCGTGACCCCGAGCAGTTTCCCGAGCCCGACTGCTTCGACGTCGGGCGCCAGCCCAACCGCCACGTGGCCTTCGGCTCGGGTCCGCACCAGTGCGCCGGCATGCATCTGGCGCGTCTCGAGGGGCGGGTGGCGATCGGGCGCTTCCTCGCACGCTTTCCGCGCTATCGTCTCGCTGGCGAGCCGGAGCGCGGTGGCCGTGCGCGTTTCAGAGGGTTCCTGCGCATTCCGTGCGACGTGCACGGCGCATGACGATCGCGAAGCACAAAGCGCAAATCAGAAAGCGCAAATCAGAAAGCGCGAATCAGAAAGCGCGAATCAGAGGAGACAATGATGAACCAGGGCAGATGGTGGCTGGCATTGCTGTGTGTGCTGGTCTCGCACGCGACGTGGGCGCAGATCAAGGTGGGCGTGACACTCTCGCTCACCGGACCGGCGGCATCGCTGGGCATTCCCGAGCGCGACACCATCGCTTTGCTGCCGAAGGAGATCGCCGGGCAGAAGATTACGTACATCGTCCTGGACGATGCTTCCGACACCACCACTTCGGTGAAGAACGCGAAGAAGCTGGTGTCGGAGGAGAACGTCGACGTCATCCTCGGGCCGTCGCTCACGCCGACTACCTTGGCGCTCCTCGACGTCATCGCCGAAGGCAGGACGCCGACCATCTCGCTGGCTTCGTCCGCACGCATCATCATGCCCATGGACGACAAGCGTGCATGGATGTTCAAGACCCCGCAAACCGACGTGCAGATGGCATCGGGCATCATGGAGCATGCTACCGCGCGCGGACTGAAGCGCATCGCCTACCTGGGCCAGGCCGATACCATGGGCGAGGCGTTCTACGCGGAAGTGGCGAAGCAGGCGCAGACGCACGGCATCCAGATGGTGGCCAACGAGCGCTTCAACCCGCGCGATACCAGCGTGACCGGGCAGGTGCTGAAGATCATGGCGGCCAAGCCGGATGCGGTGGTGATCGGCGCCGCCGGCACGCCCGCCGCCATGCCGCCCAAGGCGCTGGTCGCGCGCGGCTACAACGGACGCATCTATCACAATCACGGTGTCGGCAACAGCGACTTCCTGCGCCTGTGCGGCAGGGAGTGCGAAGGCACCTTTCTACCAGCCAGTCCGGTGCTGGTGGCGGCGCAGTTACCCAATGACCATCCGGCGAAGAAGGCGGCGCTGGACTACATCGAGCGTATCGAGGCCGCACACGGTCCCGGCAGTGTCACCGCCTTCGGCGCCTATGCCTGGGATGCGGGCCTGCTTCTGCAGCGCGCCATCCCGCCTGCGCTGAAGGCAGGCAAGCCCGGAACACTGGCATTCCGCAAGGGCCTGCGCGATACGCTGGAGCAGATCAAAGGGCTGCCGGTGACCAATGGCATCACCACCATGACGCCCGAGGATCACCTCGGGCTGGATCAGCGCGCACGCGTCATGGTAAAAATCGTCGGCGGGAAGTGGACGTTGGAGAAGTAGGGCTACGGGGAGCTGAGGCGAGGGGCACCGGGTATGGCAGCGTTGGCATCCTCAGAACAGGCTCGCGCCGCCGCAGTTGCTCTCGCTGCCGCTGACCTTCCAGTTCCCGCTCTCCACGCAGTTGGCGAGCGTCGGTGCCGTCGCGCCCGAAGGTGCATAGGCGGAGAACTGGAACGCGCCGGTATCCGGCCGGCCATCATCGACCTTGCGATCCACCTCGGCGAGGATTTCCACCGGGATCTGGTTGCCGGTCTTGAGATTGTGCTTGAGTGCAGCAGGGGTGCTGCTGGTGCCGCTGCCGTACACGCCGTCTTGCGCGAACTCGAGATATGCGCCGTAGGGGCTTTTCGGCGTGTTGCCATCTTCGACCGCACTGGTGGAACTGGTAGCGGCATAGCTGCCGTTGAGGAATCCGGCGGCGGTCAGATGCGCCCAGATGTAGATCTCTTCATGCGGCGTGCCCGAGCCCCCTTTCTCGATGCGGCCATTGCCGTTACCGTTGGGGCAACCTCCGCTGCAGTTGATGTTGGTGCTCGCGGCGGTGTAGTCGCCGGGCAGTGCGCGAAAGCGATCCTGGAATCCGAAGAACGCAGCCTTGATGCCGTCCTGCTGGGCGATGAGACTGCGCACGCGCGCACCGGTGATCAGTTCCTGTCCTTTGAGCACGCCGCCCAGCAGCAGGCCGATGACCACCAGGACGATGGCGATCTCGATGAGCGTGAATCCGCGGTTGGTTCGAAGCATGGATGGTCTCCTGGTTCTGCCGGAAGGTCCGGGATGGTTTTGGATGCAGAGCGCGACCGGTGAGGTCGTGTCCGCAGATGCGATAAACATGCCATAGTCATTATGCATGGCGGCGCGACCTATCGTCGCTGCGAAAGCGGACGATGGACCGCTTCGGCAGCCACGCGCGGACCGCCTCAGTGTCGTGATGTCGACAGCGATGCCGAGTCGTCGGCACGCTCCAATGCTTCCAGCTTGTGCATCAGGAAACGCACCTCATGTGCATCCTGCACCACGCCACTTTGCAGCAGCCCACCCAATAACACTCGCGCGGCCTCGAGCTCATGCAGATCCTCGTGCAGGAATACCGCCATCTGCCGCGCCCAGCCGGGCATGGGAACACTCGCCGGCTGTGTCGCCAGGGTCGAGGCGAAAGCGAGCGCGAGGCGATCGTCCTGCAGCCGATGCCTGGCAACCAGGCTGGCGTGTGCCAGCCATGGCCAGCGGCGCGCCGGATCGGAGGCAAACCGGCTGGAGACGAAGTCCAGCATGCTGCGCTGGCGGACGGGATCGGGCGCCTGCGAATAGACGTGCGCGGCCAGCAGCAGCGGGTACTGGCCGAGGGGATCGAGGTCGAGCACGGCGGCGAGCCAGCCGCGCACGCCGTCGTAATCGAGATCGGCGAAGCCCGCATGCGTGCCGGGCTGATCGTCGAAGCTCTGCAGGCCGAGGATGAGCGCGTGCGCCAGCGGCAGCGTGTCGCCGAGGCTCAGCGCCTCGAGCACAGGGGCGCCTGGCGTGCGTGGCAGGGCGGCGAAAGACGTCGATACGGGCGCCTGCACGGTGGTGAAAAGGACTTGTACCAGCAGCGCCAGGGACAATGCCAGCATCGCTGGAACACCGGCATCGCGCACCGGTCGCACGTCGATGCACGAGCGTCGGAGTCGATGCAGCGGTTTCATCAGAAGCTGCGCCGCTTCAGGTCGCAGATGCCGGCGCTGGCAGTAAGCAGCAGATAGATTGCGCTCTGCACGGCAGCTGCCCGCAGCGCGCCGAGCGGCGCCTGCGCATCCACCAGCCAGCTGCTCCGCGCAAAGCGCGACAGATCGGGCAGCACCACCAGCAGCACGTCCAAAGTGACGGTGGCAGCACGTGCGAAGGCGCCGTCGGCCTCGATCAGGGGTGAATGCGCCAGGAATTGCAGCGTGCCCGCGCTGCGGGCCAGCATGTAGAACGCCGCAGACAGTGACACTGCCGCCACCACATGCTGCGTTCCAACGCTGCAGAACAGCGTGACGCTGGCCATGAGCGTCAGTTCCAATGCCAGCAGCGCCGACCATGCCACCAGCCGGGTGGGCTCCGCACCGATCGCGAGCACCAGTGCGGTGGCGAAGGACAGGCACAGCCCGAGGCCGATGAAGCCGAGCAGCTTGCCGACGTAGTAAGCCGGACGCGGCAGCGGCAGGGACAGCAGCAGCTCCGTCGCGTGATCCTGGAATTCGCGCTGCATGCTCGCCGCCACATGCTGGCACAGCAGGGCGATCATCACCAGCCGACAGGCGGCACCGAGAAAAACCAGGCGGAAGCGTTCGCTCTCGGTGATGGCGAGATGCTGGACGAACAGACTCGCCATCGCCAGGCAGAGCAATGCCACGCCGGCGATCCATGGCAGGCGGGTGCGGGCACCTTCGAGAAGCGTGAAGCGCGCGATGGTCGAAGCCTGATGCAACCACGTAACGATTCTCGCGGATGCCGGATCCATCGGCCGTGCACGCGGAAGCGAAAGTGAAGGCATGCGCAACATCGGACCCCCTAAGGCAGTCGTCCCGCAGCGATCAGGCGGCTGGCGAGCAGCGTCTGCGGAATCCAGATCACGACATCGTCGAACTCTCCGCCAGGTGCGGTCGGCACTTCGGAGCGCGTGCGCGCGTAGAACGGTGCGCTGTCCTGACCGTCGTGCGTGGCGTTGGCATCCTCATCCGCATTGGTGCTCGACGCATCACCATGGTCGTTGCCGTCAATACCGCGCCCCCAGTTATGCGCGCCGTGCGAGATCACCACTGCCACCACCTGATCGGCGAGGATCAGCGTGCCGGTGCCGGTACGCGTCATCACGCGCTTGACCCCGGCGGTGTCGAGCGTGACCGTGGCGCCGCTGTTGGCGAAGGCCCTGGTCACGCTGTAGCGCAGCAGCTTGCCCCAGGAATCGGTGCGTGCCGTTCCCAGCGCCACCCAGGGTACGTAGCCAGTGCACTCGGCATTGGTGAGGCAGTCCGTCGTACGTTCGCTGCCGTCGAGGTCGGAGGTCGCCGGTCGCGGCAGACGGCCATTGGCCATGGCGAAGCCCAGCAATGCCTCGCGTGTCTCCTCCAGAATGCGTTGGGTATGGGCGTAGTTGCGCTGGTCCAGCTGTGTGGCCAGAGGCGCGAGCAAGCTTCCCAGAAGCAGCGCCACCACCAGCATGGCAACGGCGACTTCCACCAGCGTGAACCCACGCACGATTGACCGGCAGCCGGAGCGGCCGAAAGCAGCTGCGCTCATCGGT
>JAHCKU010000183.1 GCA_026125625.1 Burkholderiales bacterium
TTCCTCCTGGGACGGTACTACAAGTATTTAGGACGGCGTCCTGCCCGCGGTCCACCAAAACCTCACAATTTGTCAGGTTCCAATGGAATTTGGCAGCCCTGGATCCTCCCGCTAGATTGGCCGAGCGGCCCCCGAAACCGCCACCTTATGACAAAGCTTACCAACGCCTTCCTTGCTTCTGGAACAGGAGATCACCATGGACATGCAACCTCATCCCGCCGTACTGCAAATTTCCGCCAGGACCGCCCTGTACCGCCCCATGGAGCGCCCGGAGTACTTCTTCTCCGAGCAGCTGTCGGCGTATTACGATGCCGAATCACGGGCCATCTGGTGCAAATGGAATCCAGCCCCCCGCCCCAGTTTCAACCCTGGCCTGCTGCAGGATCTGGGCAGCTACTGCCGCTTCGTCTCCGGCACCGGCGGCAGCATCGACTACATGGGCGAGCACACGCCCGTGGAGTACGCGGTCCTCAGTTCCGGCGTGCCGGGGGTGTTCAACCTGGGTGGTGACCTGGATCTATTCATCCAGCTGATCGAATCGCGCGACGAACTGGGTCTGTATGCGTACGGCAAGTCGTGCGTGGATGTCCTCTACCGCAACTACATCGGGCACGGCCTGCCCATCACCACCTTGTCGCTGGTTCAGGGCGAATGCCTGGGTGGGGGCTTCGAGGCCGCCTTGTCCAGCGATTTGATCATCGCCGAGCGCCAGGCACGCTTCGGTTTCCCCGAAATACTGTTCAACCTGTTCCCCGGGATGGGCGCATACTCCTTCCTCGATCGCAAGGTGGGCCGGCGGCTGACGGAAGAGCTTCTTTCTTCTGGAAAAATATATAGTGCTGATGATATGCTGGCCCTTGGCGTGATTGACCTCGTAGTCGACACCGGAGCGGGCGAAGCCGAGATTGCTGCCCTGGCCAAACGCCAGACACGCAGCCGTAACGGCCTCGTTGCCATCGCCGCTGCGCGGCGGCGCGTCAACGGCATTGCCTACGAGGAACTGATGGACGTCGTGCGGCTGTGGGTGGAGGCAGCCATGCGCCTGAACAGCAGAGATCTGAAGCTGATGCAGCGCCTGGTCACACGCCAGAACGACATACGGCCGGCCGGACCCGTGCATTGACCGGCGCATGGCCTGCGGCATTGAACGGCTGCCGGGTCGATTCAGAAGTGCGAGGTAAAGCGATTTATGGAGCGTCTTCCGTCCGAGTACACCATCCAGGAAGCATCGGTCAAGCTCGGGGTACCGGTGCAGAAGCTGCGAAGGTGGGACACCCAGGGCGTGCTCGTCGCCAGGCGGACGGAAGGCGGTCATCGCCGCTACGCATGCGAGATCATCGATGGTCTCGCCGGCTCGGTTCTGCCGACGTTCCAGGACAAGTACGAGGACGAACTGGCCACGGCCCGCAAGTCCCTGCGCGAAAAACGCCGCATCATCCAGCTGCTGCTGGAGAGCGAAAGCCGCTACCGCGACCTGGTCGAGACTTCACACGATCTCATCTGGACCACCGACCGGCTCGGGCGCTTCACCTATCTCAACAACGGTGCTTTCGACATCTTCGGCATGGCGCCCAAGGATCTGCTCGGGCGCTGCTTCTTTGATTTCGAGGCGAAACCGTCCCATATCTCCAACCGCCGTTTCCTCTCGACACTGCGTCGTCATAGCGAGGTCAAGAACTACGTCACCCATCTGATCACCTCGGAGGGACTGGATCGCTGGGTCGGCATCAATGCGCGCGTGTCGCACGACGAGGCCGGCAACATGATCGGTATACGCGGCACCGCCCGCAACATCACCGAACAGCACCAGGCCGCGCTGCAGATCGAGTATCTGGCCACGCACGACGCACTGACCGGTCTGCCCAACCGTGTGAGCCTGCAACGCACGCTGGACGTTGCGCTGAAGTCCGCCGATATCGGCGCCGTGCTGTTCATCGACATCGATCATTTCAAGTACGTCAACGACAACTTCGGCCACCGCGCCGGCGATCAGCTCATCGTCGGTGTGAGCGGCGTGCTGAAAGAGGCCGCAGCGGCGCACCGCGGGCAGGTGTTCCGCCTGGGTGGTGACGAGTACGCCGTGCATCTGCCGGAGTCGCTGCGCGCGCATGCCATGCATGTGGCGGAGGAGCTGCTCACCGCGCTGCGCCACTATCGCTTTCAATCGAGCACGCAGCAGCGTATGTCCAGCGTGACCGCGTCCATCGGCATCGCGCTCTATCCCTTCCACGGGAACGACGTCACAGGCCTGCTCTCGAGCGCCGACATCGCCATGTACCAGGCCAAGGACAGCGGGCGCAACCGACACGTGCTGTTCGATCAGGATGCGCAGAGCCTGCGCCGCACCCACAACCGCGTACGATGGGCGAACAAGCTGCGCGAAGTCCTCGACGATGACCGGCTGCTGCTTTACTACCAGCCGGTGGTACGGCTTAAGGACCTCAAGACAGTGCACTGCGAAATTCTGGTGCGGCTGCGCGAGGAGCAGGGCAACATCGTGCTGCCCAGCCAGTTCATCGAATCGGCCGAGTCGCTCGGAATGGTGAAGGAAATCGACATGCGCGTGGTCGAGCGCCTGCTCGAGCACCTGCAATCACCCGATCAACGCGATGCCAAGGTCCGCTATTTCGTGAACCTGTCGCGGGTGAGCATCTCGGACTCGCACTGGGTGCGTAAATTCCAGTCGATGCTGTCCAGCTCCGCGGTCAATCACTCGCAACTGGTGTTCGAGATCACCGAGACCGCGGCCATGTCCGACGTCGACGTGACCCAGCACTTCATTCGCGAGCTGAAGGAGATGGGCTGCCGCTTCGCCCTCGATGACTTCGGCGCCGGCTTCAGCTCGTTCTATTACCTCAAGCGCTTCGACGTCGACTATCTGAAAATCGATGGCAGCTTCGTGCGCGATCTGGCCACCGACGAGGGTAACCGCATCTTCGTGCGCGCCCTGTGCGACGTGGCACGCGGGCTGAACAAGCAGGTGGTGGCGGAATGGGTGGAAAATCGCCGAACCCTGGAGATCCTCAACGAGATGGGCACGCTGTATGGACAGGGCTATCTGTTCCAACGCCCCACGCCGTTGTGGGAAGAGCTGCCGGAGCGGATCACCTTGTCCGCCTGCGAGTAGCGGCATCGTCATGCCGGCGGAAGCCGGCATCCAGGCAGTGGAAGCATCCTCTCAAGAGATACTGCAAGACCTGGACCCCGGCCCCCGGATAAAAAGCACTCCGGGGCAGGCTTCGCCGGGGCGACGAAGCAACCATTCAGGCAGTACAGTCAGGCGCGGCGCAGGCGATCCGCCCACAGCACCCCGAGAATGGTCTTGGCCTCGGTGATCTCGCGCGCGAAGATCCGGGCCAGCGCGTCGTCGATGGACATGCTGACCGTCTCGATGAATTCGTCATCCTCACCGGGATGTCCCTCGAAGGCGAGATCGCGCGCCAGGAACAGCTCGATGCGCTCGTCCGAGTAGCCCACGCATGGATGCAAGGTGGTCAGGAATGACCAGTCGCGCGCGCGGTAGCCGGTTTCCTCCAGCAGTTCCCGCTTCGCCGTCTCCTCTGGCGGTTCGCCAGATTCGATCTTGCCCGCCGGCAGCTCGAGGAAATGCCGGCGCAGGGGATAGCGGAACTGATGCTCCAGGAGCAGGGTATCGGCGTCGGGCATGGGAATGATGACCACCGCGCCCGGGTGCAGGACGTATTCACGGCGCGCGTGTCCACCGTCGGGCAATTCGACCTCGTCTTCCTTCACTGTCAGCAGCCGACCGCTGTAGACAGCGCGGCTGGTCAGCGGCTTTTCGGTGAAATCCGATGGCATGGCGGTGATGAGCCTGCTACAGGGAGGCGCGCACGGCCTGCTGACACAGCGCCAGCAGCCAGCCTGGCGCCATGCCCAGCAGCAGCAGCGCCAGCGCGTTCACGCTGAGCAGCAGGCGCTGATCGCCGGTGTTCACGATCGCTGCGGTGTCCACCGGATCGTCGAAGTACATCAGACGCACCACGCGCAGATAGTAGAAAGCACCGATCAGCGAGAAGATCACCGCGGCCACCACCACTCCGGTGTAGCCCGCCGCCAGCGCCGCCTGCAGCACGGCAAGCTTGGCCCAGAAGCCGAGCAGCACCGGTATCCCGGCCAGCGAGAACATCACCAGCAGCATGAGGAATGCATACCAGCGGCTGCGCTGGTTGAGGCCCTTGAAGTCGTCCAGGTTTTCGGCCTCGAATCCTTCGCGCGACAGCAGCAGGATCATGCCGAAGGCGGCCAGCGTCATGAGCACGTACACCACCGCATAGAAAACTGCGGCACCGTATCCTTCCGCCGTTCCCGACAGGATGCCCAGCAGGAAAAAGCCCATGTGCGCGATAGTCGAGTAGGCGAGCATGCGCTTGATGTTGGTCTGCACGATGGCGGTGATGTTGCCCAGGGCCATGGACAGCACCGCAAGGATGACCAGCATGTCCTGCCACTCCGCCACCAGCGCCGGCGCGCCCAGAGCTTCGACCAGGATGCGGAAAATGAAGCCGGTGGCGGCGAGCTTGGGTGCAGAGCCGATCAAAAGAGTCACGGCGGTGGGCGCGCCGTGATAGACATCCGGCACCCACATGTGGAACGGCACCGCGCCGAGCTTGAAGCCGAGTCCGGCGATCACGAACACCAGGCCGAACACCAGAATGGCGCTCCTGGCTTCACCGCTGGCGATACGCGCAGCCATTTCCGGGATCGCCAGCGTGCCGGTCGCCCCGTACAGCATCGACATGCCGTACAGGAGCATGCCGGAGGCGAGCGCCCCGAGCACGAAATACTTCATCGCCGCTTCCGTGCTGCGCGCGGATTCGCGCTGCAGCGCCACCATCGAGTACAGGCTCAGCGACATCAGCTCCAGGCCGAGATACAGCGCCAGCAGGTGATTGGCGGAGATCATCACCATCATGCCGAGCGTGGCGAACAGCGACAGCGTGAAGAACTCGCCGCGGAAAAGCTGGCGGCTGCGCGCGTACACCTGCGAATAGACGAGCACGGCGGCCACGCCGACATAGACGCACAGCTTGAGCAGATCGGCCAGCGCATCGTCGACGAACAGGCCGTTGAAGGCATAGCTGACCTGCGCCTGGCTGCTGGTGAGCGTGATCGCGGCGCAGCCGGCCAAGGTCATCAGGGTCAGCAGATAGGTCCAGTGGCGGTGCTCGTCATCGATGAACAGATCGACGATCAGGATCACCGAGACCGCGCACAGCAGGAAGATCTCGGGCAATGCCGGCAGCAGATTGAGCGAGTGCAGGGTCATGGCGAAGGCGCGATCAAGGGAGCTTGCTGCGTGCGGCGTGCACGAGGAGGTCGGCCACCGAGGTGTCGAGCAGAGCGCTCATCGGCCTCGGATAGATGCCCATGCCGAGCACCGCGGCGGCGAGCAGTGCCAGGATCAGGATTTCTCGCGCGCCGATGTCCTTCAGCGCCTCGACGTGATGGCTGGCCACTCGTCCGAAGATGACGCGCTTGTACATCCATAGCGTATAGGCGGCACCCAGGATGAGCGTCAACGCGGCCAGGAACGCGTACCAGAAGTTGACCTCGACTGCACCCAGGATCACCAGGAATTCACCCACGAACCCACTGGTGCCAGGCAGGCCGGAATTGGCCATGGCGAACAGCATGAAGAAGGCTGCGAACACCGGCATGGTGTTCACCACACCGCCGTAGTCGGCGATCTGGCGCGAGTGCATGCGATCGTAGAGCACGCCCACGCACAGGAACAGCGCGCCGGAAACGAAGCCGTGCGACACCATCTGCAGCACCGCGCCTTCCATTCCGATCTGATTGAACAGGAAGATGCCGAGCGTCACGAAACCCATGTGCGAGATGGACGAATAGGCGATCAGCTTCTTCATGTCGTTCTGCACCAGGGCCACCAGACCGATGTAGACCACGGCGATGAGCGACAGCGTGATCACCAGGCCGGCCAGGGCATGGCTGGCGTCGGGAACGATCGGCAGCGACAGGCGAATGAGGCCGTACCCGCCGAGCTTGAGCATGATCGCCGCCAGCACCACCGAGCCGCCGGTGGGGGCTTCCACGTGCGCATCGGGCAGCCAGGTGTGCACCGGCCACATCGGCACCTTGACCGCGAAGGCCAGCAGGAAGGCGAGGAAGATCAGGATCTGCGGTGCCAGGGCAATCTCGAGCTCGTACCAGGCCGGCAGCGAGAAATTGCCGCTGACGTTGTAGAGATAGATCAGCGCCACCAGCGTGAGCAGCGAGCCGAGCAGCGTATACAGGAAGAATTTCATTGCGGCGTAAACGCGCTTCGGGCCGCCCCACACGCCGATGATGATGAACATCGGAATCAGCGTCGCTTCGAAGAACACGTAGAACAGCGCTGCATCCAGCGCGCAGAACACGCCGTTCATCAGGCCGCTCAATATCAGGAAGGCAGCGAAATATTGCGATACCCGGCTCTCGATCACCTTCCATCCCGCCAGCACCACCAGCACGGTGGTGAAGGTGTTGAGCAGGATCAGCAGCAGCGA
>JAHCKU010000184.1 GCA_026125625.1 Burkholderiales bacterium
CGACCAAGAGCGAGGTGCGCTTCCGCGACCCCCAGGCGGTGCATCAACTGGTGTTCCATGCACTCACGCGCACGCTGTCGCATACACGCGCCGGCGCACCGGCCGTCGTGGCGGCGCCAGCGCCGTCCGCGCCCGCGGGATATGCACCCGCACCGCGGCAGGGCTCCATCGGGCTGCCGCTGCAACAGTCGGTGCCGCACTACGAACGGCTGTTCGGGCCGGCACGCACGGCCGAGATGCACGCGCAGGCGCTTCCACCTCAGGAAGCAGACGTGGACGCGCACGATGCACCGCCGCTCGGGTTCGCGCTGGCGCAGCTCGCTGGAATCTACATCCTGGCGCAGAATGCGCACGGGCTGGTGATCGTGGACATGCATGCGGCACACGAACGCATCATGTACGAGAAGCTCAAGGCGGCACTGGCAGCGCACGCGGTGGCCACGCAGCAATTGCTGATTCCCGCGACCCTGGCAGTCACGCCGCTGGAATCGGCGCTCGTCGCCGAGCACACCGCCGAGTTGCAACAGCTCGGCTTCGAGATGGCACACGTGGCACCGAACACGGTTGCCGTACGGGCCGTACCCGCGCCGCTGCAGCATGCCGACCCCGCCGCGCTCGCTCGCGACGTCCTGCGCGAGATGGGACAGGCCGGCGCTGCACGCGTATTGATCGAATGCCGGGATGCGCTGCTGGCGACCATGGCCTGCCACGCCGCGGTGCGCGCGCATCGCACGCTGAGCATCGCCGAGATGAACGCGTTGCTGCGCGAGATGGAAGCCACCGAGCGCTCGGGCCAATGCAATCACGGCCGCCCGACCTGGACACAGCTCGGCATGAAGGAGCTGGACGCGCTGTTTCTGCGCGGACGGTGAGGCACCCGGTATCGGCGGGCCGCTCATGAGTCACGGTGCTGCGCCGCCGGCGGTACTGATCATGGGGCCGACCACCTCCGGCAAGACGGCCCTGGCGCTCGAGCTGGCCACCCATTTCGACGTCGAAGTCATCAGCGTCGATTCCGCGCAGGTGTATCGCGGCATGGACATCGGCACGGCGAAGCCTGCAGCGGATGTGCTTGCCCGCGTGCCGCACCACCTGATCGACATTCTCGATCCCACCGAACGCTACTCCGCTGCCCGCTTCGTGACCGACGCCAATGCCGCCATGCGTGACATCATCGGCCGTGGCCGGCTGCCTCTGCTGGTCGGCGGCACCATGCTCTACTTCAAAGCGCTGCAGGAAGGGCTGAGCGAGCTGCCCGCCGCCGATCCGCATGTGCGCGCGCAGATCGAGCGCCGTGCGCAGGCACACGGCTGGCCTGCCCTGCATGCGGAGCTGGCGCAGGTCGATCCGGCCACCGCGCAGCGGCTGGAGCCTGCCGATGCCCAGCGCATACAGCGTGCCCTCGAGATCTTTCACGTGGCGGGCGAGCCGATGTCTGCGCTCCTCCAGCGCCGCAGCCGGACTGCATCCCCGGTCCACATGCTGGGCGTGGCGCTGGAGCCCAGCGTGCGCGCAGTGCTGCATCGGCGTATCGCCGAGCGCTTCGATGCCATGCTCGAGCTCGGTCTGATCGACGAAGTCCGTCGCCTGCGCGGCGCGTTCGTGCTGGATGCGTCGTTGCCGGCGATGCGCACGGTCGGTTACCGGCAGGTGTGGGAGTACCTGGACGGCCGCATCGACCTGGCCGCCCTGCGCGAGAAGGGCATCGCGGCCACGCGGCAGCTGGCCAAGCGGCAGCTGACCTGGTTGCGCGCCATGGACGCAGTACAGCGCTTCGACTGCCTGGCCACCGATCTCACTGCTGCGGTGATCCGGCACCTGCGCGCACGAGTGCCAGACGCTGTCGCGCGTTAGCAGGTTGCTGAAAAACTACTGCAAGCGGCCGATGCGAGGGTTGCCGGGGCGGGCGTATACCGCCCCGGCAACGATTTGCGTTACTGCTCGAGCGCGGCAATCCCCGCTTCGGCGATCTGCGCGTCCTGTTGCGAGGTGACCCCGCTCACGCCGATCCCGCCGATCACCTGCTCGCCCGCCTTGATCGGCACACCGCCTTCGAGCAAGGTGAGATCACCCAAGCTCAGGATGGAGGGGCGCGTCTTGGCCAGGTCGTCGAACACCTTGGTCGGGCGCTTGAAGGCGGTGGACGTCCTCGCCTTGCCGATGGCGACGTCGATGCTGCCGGTCTGGGTGCCGTCCATGCGCTGCAGATAGATCAGATGCCCGCCGTCGTCCACCACCGCGATCACCACGTTCCACTTGTTCTTCACCGCCTCGGCCTCTGCCGCCGCCACGATCTTCTTGGCTGCATCCAGCGTCAGCGCCTTCTTGTCAGCCAGCTGAGCAAAGGCCGAGCCGGATACAACGGCAAGCAGCGACATGGCCATGGCGGCGAATACGTTCCTGAGCTTGAGCATGACTCCTCCGTGCAAGTTAAGGGCAATCCGGAATGGATTGCGGACAGGTGGCGGGCTGCTGCCGTAGCGGCGGTATCTTTGCCCGGCCGGCTAAGATAACCTCCGGTCTGGCGTCACGCAATCATGTTTCGACGTCACGCACCTGCGTGTACGCACGACCATGTGCGAAATCAATCCGCAGCCGATGTCCAGGTGCGACCTGCACGCTGCTGCGCACGATCTGCCCATCCTCCCCGATGACGATGCTGTAGCCGCGCTCGAGCACCTGGCGCGGGTCGAGATGGATCAGATGCGCATGCAGGCGTTCGAGTGCGTGCGCCCGGCGCTGCAACTCGAGCTGCAGCGCCCGGGCGAGACGGTGATGCAGCGCATGCAGCGTTGCGCTTGCGGCATCCGGATCCGGCCGCGCCCGTCGCCAACGATGCTCCAGCGCACGCAGCGGCATGGCCGCATGGCGCAACTGGCGCGCCAGGGCGAGTCGCATGCGGTCGCGATGTTCGAGCAGCATGCGCTGCTGCAACGCCAGCCGCCGCCCCGGATGCACCACGCGGCGCGCGAGGAAATCCACCTGCTGCGTACGCTGCGCCAGCACATGACCCATGCAGCGTCGTAACCGGGCATGCAGGTCTCCCGCGCGCTTGGCCAGTTCCGCTCGATCCGGACAGACCAGCGCCGCTGCCGCGGGTGGCGGCGGCGCACGCATGTCCGCCACGAAGTCGGCGATGGTGACGTCGGTTTCATGACCGACGCCGCTCACCACCGGAAGGGTGCAGCGCGCCAGGGCACGCGCCACGCTTTCTTCGTTGAACGCCCACAAGTCCTCGATGCTGCCGCCGCCACGACACAGGATCAGCACATCGCATTCACCGCGCGCAGCGGCCAGGTCGAGGGCCGCTGCAATCTGCGCCGCGGCACCCTCGCCCTGCACCAGCGTCGGATATACGATCACCGGGATACCCGGCATGCGCCGGCGCAGCATGATGAGCACATCGCGCAACGCGGCCGCGCGCGGCGAGGTGACGATGCCAATGGTGCGCGGGTGACCTGGCAGTGGACGCTTGCACGCCGGATCGAACAGACCTTCCGCCTCGAGCTTGCGCTGCAGGCGGGTGAACTTCTCGAACAGCACGCCCAATCCCGCACGACGCATGAAATCCACCGCGAGCTGGAATTCGCCGCGCGGCTCGTAGAACGATGCGCCCGCCCGCACCTCCACCTGCATGCCGTTCGCCGGCGTCCAGTCGAGCAGCTGCGCACGGGTGCGAAACAGCACGCACCGCACTTGCGCACGTTCGTCCTTGAGCGAGAAGTAGCAATGCCCGGAAGGCGCGCGAGTGAAGTTGGAGATTTCGCCCGCCACCCATAGCAACGGGATGTTGCGCTCCAGAACCTGGCGGGCGAGCGTGGTGAGCTGCCACACGCTGATGGGCTGCCCTTCGACCAGGGTCGCTCGCTGGACCGCGCCCGGCCGCGTTTCGGATTCGTCATTCATCGGGGTGGCACGGCTTCTCTGTCCATTACTGTGGATTCGGCGCCCGAACCGGTGCCATTGCGCTCATCCATGATCCGCCTCGTTTCGCGGCCCCTTGACGCATCGCAGTATCGACAAACGATGCAAATGACATCGAAGACAGAATATAAGATATTGATATAAAAAAACATTACATGAACTGATCAGCAAATGAGCATGCCCTCGAAAAACCAGGCCGTGACCCCACTTAGGGTGTCTTCACACATCCCGCACACAGGTTTATCCACAAGATTTGTGGACAACGCGATCGAGCATGTCGCCATGCCGGCATTTGCTCTCGACCGTATCCCCAACCTGTCGGCAGTCAGCTACTTCTTGCGGATGCGGAATCGGCAGTTTAAAGTGCCGCCTTCCTCACATCGCCACGCCTCGCCCGCTCAGCCGCGGACGCGTGGGAGAATGCCAAGTGCTCGCAATCATCCATGCCGCCGGATGGCCGATCTGGCCTCTCATCTTCGCATCCATCATCGCGCTCGGCATTATCGTCGAGCGCGCCTGGTCGTTGCAGCGTGCGAAGATCGCACCACGCACCCTGCTCGGAGAGATCGCCCAGGAAGTCAAGCACAAGGGCGTGACGCAGGATCTGCTCAACCGCCTGTCCCAGGGTTCGCTGCTCGCGCGTCTGTTCGCGGTGGGGCTGAAAAACGTGCGCAGCTCGCGCGAAGTGATGAAGGAGTCGCTCGAGGAAAGCGGTCGTATCGCCGCCCACGAGCTGGAGCGCTTCCTGACCACGCTTGGAACCATCGCCTCGCTGGCCCCGATCATGGGTCTGTTCGGCACGGTGATCGGCATGATCGAGATCTTCGGAGCACAGGGTGGTCCGGGGATGAGCACCAACCCGGCGCAGCTTGCGCACGGCATCTCGGTTGCCCTGTACAACACTGCCTTCGGACTGCTGGTGGCAATCCCCAGCATGATCTTCTACCGTCACTATCGCGCCAAGGTGGATGGGCTGGTGGTGGAAATGGAGATGCAGGCGGTGAAGCTGGTCGAGATCGTGCACGGCGAGCGCGTGTAGGCGGAGCTGGCTGGCGATGAATTTCCGCCGCGGGTCTCAGCGCGAAGAGCCCGAGATGAACCTGGTGCCGCTCATCGACGTGCTGCTGGTCACCATCATCTTCCTGGTCGTCACCACGACCTATTCCAAGTTTTCCGAGCTGCAGATCAATCTGCCCACCGCCGAGGCCAACCAGCCGGCGGATCGGCCCGAGGAGATCAACATCGCCATCACGGCGCAGGGCACCTACGTGGTCAACCGCAGTCCGGTCGCCGGTGACCCGGCCACCCTGTCGGCGGAGCTCAAGCGTGCTGCCGGATCGAATGCGGATCCCATGATCATCATCAACGCCGACGCCAAGGCCGACTTCCAGAACGTGGTCAATGCCATGGAAGCGGCTCGCTTGGCCGGCTTCGGCCGCATCACTTTCACCACTCAGCAGAACCGCTAGAGAAGCCTGGCTTCCCGGTTCGGCTGGAAGACCGGCGGTAACGCGCGTCGCTGTACCATGGCGATGCCGATTCGGTCGAGGACTGGTTGCCGTCAGATCCGTTGTGTTCGTGGAAAATCTTCCCTCGCCCCGAGCGGCTCGAGCATCCGCTACCCGCCTGCATCGATTGCTGCAGTGCCTGTGCGTCCTGATGCCGCTGTGCGCCTGGGCCGACGGGCCGACGCTGCAGGTGGAGCTGCTTGCACCGCCGGAACTGAAGCAGGCGCTGGAGGAGAATCTGGACATCGTGCGCTGGTCGCAGCGCGGCGGACTGACCGCCGGCCAGATCGAGCATCTGTTCACCACGGCGCCGGCGCAGGTGCGCGACATCGCTGCCACCGAGGGCTATTTCGACGCACGTGTCGAATCGTCGTTGCAGCAAAGCGCAGAAGTACGCCTGGTACGCCTGTCAGTGGAGGCCGGTGAGCCGGTACTGATCGAGACCGTCGATGTCGCCTTCGTCGGTCCCATCCTGCAGGATCCGGAAGGAGAAGCGCGCATCCGGCACGCACGCCGGGCGTTCCGCATCCAGCCGGGACAGCGCTTTCGGCAGGCGGACTGGGACGAGGCCAAGGCGCGCGTGCTACGCAGCATCGCGCGCAAACGCTACGCCACCGCCGAGCTGGCACAGAGCCAGGCGCGCATCGATCCGGGCAAACGCACTGCACGCCTGAAAGTGCAAGTCGACAGTGGTCCGGTGGTCACCCTGGGATCGATGCGCATCACCGGATTGCAGCGCTACGGTGAACGCCTGGTGCGCAATCTCAACCCCATTCGCGCGGGAGCGGAATACGACGAAGACGAGCTGCTGAGGTTTCAGCGGCGCCTGCTGAGCAGCGGATACTTTGCCAGCGCGATCGTGGGGTCGAGCCCCCGGCGCAGCGCACCCGCCGACACCCCGATCCTGGTTTCGCTGGTGGAAAGCGAATCGCGCCGCATCGAGCTGGGCGCCGGCTACAGCACCGACCGCAACGCCCGCGCGCAGGCAAGCTATCGCGACAACAATCTGTTCGATCGCGCGTGGCGATTCTCGACCAGCCTCTCCGTCGACCGGCTGGTCCAGGAGTTGCACG
>JAHCKU010000185.1 GCA_026125625.1 Burkholderiales bacterium
GCGATGAAGCAGAAGATGAGCTGCGGGCTCACCGGCGCGATGCGCGGCAGCATCGACTCGCGGAAGTAGCGCTCGACGTGATACTCCTTGGCGTAGCCGTAACCGCCGTGCGCCATCAGTGCGCGCGTGCAGGCGTTGAAGCCGGCCTCACCCGCCAGGTACTTGGCGGCGTTCGCTTCCGCTCCGCACGGCTCGCCGCGGTCGTACAGCTCGGCCGCACGCATGACCATGAGATCGGCCGCGCTCAGCTCCATCCAGCTCTCCGCCAGCGGATGCTGCACCGCCTGGTTCATGCCGATCGGGCGGCCGAACACCACGCGTTCCCTGGCGTAGCGCGCCGCACGCTGCAACGCCGCCATGCCCAGCCCGACGGCTTCCGCGGCGATCAGGATGCGCTCCGGATTGAAGCCCTGCAGGATGTAGTGAAAGCCCTGCCCTTCCTCGCCGATGCGATCCTCCACCGGCACTTCCAGCTCGTCGATGAACAGCTGGTTGGAGTCGACGCATTTGCGTCCCATCTTGTCGATCACGCGCGCCTCGATGTGCGCACGGTCGAGGACGGTGAAGAACACGGTGAGGACGTCGGTGGGCCGCGCGCACTGCTCGCGCGGCGTGGTGCGCGCCAGCAGCAGGATGCGTTGCGCGCGCTGCGCCAGGGTGGTCCACACTTTGCGCCCGGACACGATGTAGCGCTCACCAGTGCGCACCGCGCGCGTGGTGATGCGGGTGGTGTCGAGTCCGGCATCGGGCTCGGTCACGCCGAACGCCATCAGGTGCTCGCCGCGGATCATCGGTGTCAGCATGCGCGCCTGCTGCTCGGGCGTGCCGAACTTGACCACCGGCGCCAGTCCCCACACGTAGTGATGCACGGCCGAGGCACCGCTCATGCCGGCTCCGGATTCGGCCACCGCGCGCATCATCACCGCTGCCTCGGCAATGCCCAGCCCGGTACCGCCGTAGGCTTCGGGCATGGCGATGCCCAGCCAGCCACCTTCGGCCAGCGCCTGCTGAAATGCCTGCGGGTACTCGCCACTGCGGTCGTGCTCCAGCCAGTAGGCGTCGTCGAAGCGCGCGCACACCTGGAGCACGGCCTCGCGGATGGATTCGTAGGTGGATGGCGGCATCGGTCTGGATCGGGTCTTTCCGAATAGCTTATCGGATAGCGGGTTGCCTGGGGGTGCCAGCGGCAGGACCGGGCATGGCGCTTGATGCCACCTCGACGCCGCGAGGAGGGGGCTGTCTGGAAAGGGGTATCGTGTTTCCAGGCCCTGGGGGGAATCGCCATGCACGCTGCAACCTGTCCGCCCTGTCGTGAATCGCCGTCCCGGCGACAGGACGGTCTGCGGGCGCTGCTGTCGTGCGGGCTGGCAGCAAGCGTTCTGCTGTGCCCGGACAGCACCCTCGCCTCTGCCACTCATGTTCCGCCGGCCTGCGTCGGGGTCGACGTGCCGCAAAGCCGCATCGAAGTCACCACCCGCCACGCCACTCCCGTGATCACGTTCGAACGCAGCGCGCGTCATCTGCGCATGCAGCTTGCCGCCGATGCCGCAGTGGTCGCACTGGGGATGACGGAAAGTTCGACCGCGCTGTCGATGGAGGTCACGCTCAATGCGGTGGACGGCACCGTCGCCGGGGTACGCTGCGCGCGACCGAACCTGTACGTGGTGCTGACCCATTCCAGGCTGGAGGTGGCGCTGGCCAGCGAGTTGCAGGACAACGCCTGTGCTGCGCGAGCAGTGCTCGCGCACGAGTTCGAGCACGTGCAGATCGAGCAGGCCGGCCTGGAGTCGATCGCCACCGAGCTCGAAGCGCGCCTCGAGCGCCACTATGATGAACAGGTGTTCGCCGGGACCAGCGAAGAGATTCGTCGCGCGCTGCGCCAGGAGTTCGATGGCATCTGGGGGCCGCTGCTGCAGCAGCTGCTCGCCCGCACCACCGCCATGCATGCGGCACACGATCGCAAGGACAGCCGGCACGACCGCACTGCCTGCAACGGCGATCTGCTTCGCCTGGCACGCTGACGGGCCGCTAAAGTCACTGTCCGCCCTGCCGCTAAGGAGCTTGACGGCAGCAGAAAAATCCAGGCGCGGAGACTGACAAGAACATGTTGGCGACTACGGGACGGGAGCAGCGGGTGATGATCAAGTACGGGTTCAAGATCCGAACTCGTGGCGGCATGGTGGTCGACAACCTGACCATCCCGGGTCGTGATCAGCAGGAAGCCGAGCGCAAGCTGCAGCAAATCTATCGGCACTGTGAAATTCTCGAAGCCCGGCCGGTCCACTCCGGGATGCGCGAAGACGCCATGGACGTCGACGGCATCCTGTCGCTGATCTCGCGCCAGCGCTGAGCCCTGCGGGGCATTCCCCGCACCGCGCTGCCCTTTTGCAGACGGTGCAGCGACGTCAATCCAGAAAGCCGCTCGCGATCAGCTCGTCCAGCAACGCATCGTAGTCCTGCGCCCCGCGGCTGTGCGGAGCGTGCCTGAACACGTCTTCGTTCAACGCCGGGCTCTCGGCCACGCTCACGCTCTCCGAAATCCTGGTCCGGCACAGTTCGTCGCCGAAGTGCTCGGCCAGATGCGCCATGACCTCATGCGCCATGCGCCGGCGTCCATCGAAACGCGTCACCACCACGCGGCGTTCGAGCTTGCGCTTGAACACGTGCTCTTCCAGCGCGCGCAGGGTCTTGTCGGCCTGCAGCGCGCCCTTGACTGCCAGCCAGTCGGCGGACACCGGCACCAGCACCCGGTCGCTGGCGAACAAGGCGCTCAGGCTGAGCACGCCCAGCATCGGGCAGCAATCGATCACCACCGCGCGGTCGGTGTTGAGATTTTCGCGGGTGATGGCCGATCCCAGCCGCGCCAGGACGCTCCCACCCTTGCCGTGCTGCGCATCCACCTTCGATAGTTCCACGTGTGCCGGGATCACCGGCCAGCCGCCGTGCCCTTCGCGCACCAGCGCGGCCAGGGTGCGCTGCTCGCGGAAGAAGCCGAGGATGCTGTCGTCGGCGCTCGCCACGCTGGTGCCGGTGACGGCGGACAGATGCGACTGCGGATCGAGATCGATGGCCAGCGGCGGCCGCCCGCGGCGCGCCAGCGCCGCCGAGAGATTGAGCGACGTGGTGGTCTTGCCCACGCCGCCTTTCTGATTGAAAACCGCGATACGCGCCATGTGGAAGGAAGTGCTGCAGCGCGAGCCGATGGGCCCGCGGGGCATTGAAGCGGCTTAACAGCCTGTCAAGGCTTAACGGTGTGGCCGGTCTAGCCTTTAGCACGCTCCAGCGCACGCGCCCAGCCGGCGAGCAAAGCCTCGCGCTGATCGGCCCGCATGGCCGGCTCGAACACATGCTCCGCCGCCCATTGACCGTCGAGGTCGGCATCACTCTGCCACAGCCCGACACCTGCGCCGGCCAGCGCGGCCGCACCCAGTGCCGTGGATTCCGCCACCCGCGGGCGCACCACCGGAACGCCGAGGATGTCGGCCTGGAACTGCATCAGCAGCCGGTTGCGGGTGGCGCCGCCGTCGACGCGCAGCTCGCGCAGTTCGATGCCCGAGTCGGCCTGCATCGCACGCAGGATGTCGGCGTTTTGATAGGCGATCGATTCCAGCGTGGCACGTGCGATATGGGCGGCGGTGGAGCCGCGCGTCAAACCGGCAATGATGCCGCGTGCATGGGCATCCCAATGCGGTGCGCCAAGACCGGTGAACGCCGGCACCAGATACACCCCGCCGTTGTCCGCGACCGCTGCAGCCAGCGCTTCCACTTCCTCCGCGCTGCGGATCAGACCGAGGCCATCGCGCAGCCACTGGACCGCGGCACCGGCGATGAACACACTGCCTTCGAGGGCGTATTCGCGTACATCGCCACGATTGCATGCCACCGTGGTGAGCAGGCGGTTGCGCGAGGACACCGCCTGCGCGCCGGTGTGCAGGAGCATGAAGCAGCCGGTGCCATAGGTGTTCTTGACCATGCCGGGCTTGACGCAGCGCTGCCCGAACAGGGCTGCCTGCTGGTCACCGGCCACGCCGGCGATCGGGATCGGCGCGCCGAAGAACGCGGCCGCGGCCTGCGCCAGCACGCCGCAGGAGGACACGATCGCCGGCATGAGCGCACGCGGCACGCGCAGATGGCCGAGCAGATCATCGTCCCAATCCCCGCCGGCGAGGTTGTACAGCAAGGTGCGCGAGGCATTGCTGATGTCGGTGAGGTGCACCGCACCGCCGGTGAGATTCCAGATCAGCCAGGTGTCCACCGTGCCGAATGCCAGCTCGCCACGCTGCGCGCGTGCTCGCGCACCGGGCACATGGTCGAGGATCCAGGCGATCTTGCTGCCGGAGAAGTACGGGTCCAGGAGCAGGCCGCTGCGCGCGCTGAACAGCGGCTCCAGGCCCTGCTGCCTGAGCGCGTCGCATTGCGCCGCCGTGCGCCGGTCCTGCCACACGATGGCGGGATGGATCGGCTGTCCGGTCGCGCGTTCCCACACCAGCGTGGTCTCGCGCTGATTGGTGATGCCGATGGCGGCCCCCTCGCCGGCGCTCACGCCCGCCCGCGCCAGCGCTTCGCGCGCCACCTGCAGCTGCGACTGCCAGATCTCTTCCGGATCCTGCTCCACCCAGCCCGGCTGCGGATAGTGCTGGCGCGTCTCGCGCTGGGCCAGGCCGCTGATGCGCCCGGCCTGGTCGAACAGCAGCGCGCGCGAGCTGGTGGTGCCTTGATCGAGAGCAAGGATGTAGCGCATGGCAATGTCGCCGAATCGTTGTGATAAAGTCGTTGGCCTGCCGCGGCTTCGGGCCGCGCGTTCAGCATACACGCCGATTCTTTTTCTTTCCCCTATATGCCGCCGCCGGGAACCGCTGCCGACTCGGACGTTCTGACGGCGCTGCAGCGCATGGGACTGCTTGCCGCCGGCGAGCAGCCGCGCATCGAACCGCTGGCCGGCGGCGTGTCGTCCGACATCGTGCGCGTCGAATTGGCGGGTGGTCCGGTATGCGTCAAGCGTGCGCTGCCCAAGCTGAAGGTCGAAGCGGACTGGCAGGCGCCGGTTGAGCGCAACCGCTGGGAAGTCGCCTGGATGCGCACCGCCGCCGCCGTGGAGCCGGATGCAGTGCCGGCGGTGCTGGGCGAGGATCCTCAGCTGGGGATGTTCGCCATGACCTTCCTGGACGAGAAGGCCTATCCGGTGTGGAAGGCGCAGCTGCGCGACGGGCACATCGATCCGGCCTTTGCCGGCGAGGTCGGCGTGCGCATCGTGCGCATTCACGGCGCCACTGCGGGAGACGAGAAGGTACGCGCCGCGTTCGACACCGATCACATCTTCTTTCCCATCCGGCTCGAGCCGTATCTGATCGCCACCGGCCACGCGCATCCCGATCTGGCCGTGACGCTGGAGCGCCTGGCACAGCGCACCGGCGCGCACCATGCCGCCCTGGTGCACGGTGATATCAGCCCGAAGAACATCCTGTGCGGCCCACGCGGTCCGGTGTTCCTGGATGCCGAGTGCGCCTGGTACGGCGACCCGGCCTTCGACCTCGCGTTCTGCCTCAACCACATGCTGCTCAAGTGCCTGTGGCGCCCGCAATGGACCACGCGTTATCTCGCCTGCTTCGAAGCCCTGAGTGCGCGCTACCTGGACGGTGTGACGTGGGAACCTGCAGGCGAGATCGAACGGCGCACGGCACAGCTGCTGCCCGGCTTGTTCCTCGCGCGCGTGGACGGCAAGTCACCGGCGGAATATGTCACCCACGAATGGCAGCGCGCCGCGGTGCGCCGGGTGGCGCGGCAGTTTCTGCTGCAGCCGGCGCAGCGGCTGGCATCCATCGGCAGCGCCTGGCAGGAAGACGCGGCGCGCTGGCCGCGTTCCGATCACGACTGATTTCAAACACCACGCTCATCGATCCATGCCCGATACCACCATCGTCGCCGTACATGCACGCCGCGTCTGGGACTCGCGCGGCCGGCCCACGCTCGAAGCGGAAGTGCGTCTCGCCTGCGGCGCCAGCGGACGCGCGATCGCGCCGGCGGGGGCTTCGCGCGGCTCGCGCGAGGCGATCGATCTGCGCGACGGCGGCACGCAGCTGGGCGGCATGGACGTCGCCCGTGCGCTGGCCAACGTCGACGGCGAGATTGCGCGCCGACTGCAGGGCATGGACGGCACGCGGCAGCTGGAGATCGATCAGGCGCTGAGCGCGCTGGACGGCACCGGCAACAAGGCGCGCCTGGGCGGCAATGCCACCGTCGCCGTTTCCATGGCCTGCCTGCATGCCGCTGCCGCCGCTGCGGGCGAGCCGCTGTGGCGCTATCTGGCCGAAGGCCGGGCGGTACGCCTGCCGCTGCCCGAGATCCAGATTTTCGGTGGCGGCGCGCATGCCGGACGGCGCATCGACATCCAGGACCTGATGGTGATGGCGCTGTCCGCCGGGAGCTTCGCCGAGGCGCTGATCATGACCGCGGAGGTATACCGCGCCGCAG
>JAHCKU010000186.1 GCA_026125625.1 Burkholderiales bacterium
ACCGACGAGTACTGCACCTCACGGGAAGACCTGATCGATGCGGTATCGGTAGCCGAGCTCATCGGCATCGAGATCGAAGCGGTCAACTTCACGCGGGAGTACCGGGAGCGCGTCTTCGCCAACTTTCTGAGCGAGTATCAGGCCGGACGCACACCCAACCCGGACGTGCTGTGCAACGCCGAAATCAAGTTCAAGGCGTTCCTGGACCATGCCGTGCAGCTGGGCGCCGACCATATCGCCACCGGCCACTATGCACGCGTGCGTGAAGTCGCCGGCCGCTTCGAGCTGCTGAAGGCGCTCGACGCTTCCAAGGACCAGAGTTACTTCCTGTATCGTCTCAACCAGGCACAGTTACGCCGCACGCTGTTTCCGCTGGGCGGGATGCTCAAGCGCGACGTGCGCGCCCTCGCCCGCCGCCTGGGTCTGCCCAACCATGCCAAGCGTGACAGCACCGGCATCTGCTTCATCGGCGAGCGGCCCTTTCGCGAATTCCTCATGCGCTATCTGCCCACGTCACCAGGCGCCATGGAGACGCCTGAAGGCGAACGCGTGGGCATGCATCAGGGATTGATGTACTACACCATCGGCCAGCGTCAGGGATTAGGCATCGGTGGAGCCGGCGCACCGTGGTACGTCGCCGGAAAGGCGCTGGAGCGCAATGCGCTGATCGTGATACAGGGGCACGAGCATCCAGCCCTGTTCAGCAGCGCGCTGAACGCGGACCAGATTACCTGGGTAAGCGGGGAAGCGCCCAAGGTGCCGGGGCAGTACATGGCCAAGACGCGCTACCGTCAGCAGGACACCGCGTGCGCATTGACTGCGCTGGAAGGGGATCACTGTGCCGTCGAATTTCCGCTTCCGCAGCGCGCCATCACGCCCGGCCAGTCGGTGGTGCTGTACGCACAGGATGTCTGCCTGGGTGGTGGCATCATCGTCTGAATCCCCGCTGACCCAGCCGTGCGGGACGCATGCGACGGCTCCCGAATGGGGCAGCCGCATTCGCTCGTGCTAACATTCGCGCCTTTCGACGCGCTCCGCTCATGCTTTCTTCACTGACCGCGCTGTCGCCCCTGGATGGCCGCTACCGCGCCAAGATTGCCTCTCTGGCCGGTTACGCCAGCGAGTTCGCGCTCATCCGCTATCGTGTGCGCGTCGAAATCGAATGGCTGAAAGCGCTCGCGGCCAATCTCGACATTCCCGAAATCCCTGCGTTTTCGGAGGCCACCGTGCAACGCCTCGACGCGCTGCTGGCCTCGTTCGGTGAGGTGGACGCACAGGTGGTCAAGGACATCGAAGCGCGCACCAACCACGATGTCAAAGCCATCGAGTACTGGCTCAAGGACCGCCTCGCCGACAACAGCGAAGTCATGCAGGTGGCCGAATTCATCCACTTCGCCTGCACGTCCGAGGATATCAACAACCTGTGCCACGCACTGATGGCACGCGATTGCCTGGAGCGCGTGCTGCTGCCCGCCTTCGGGCGCCTCGTCGACAAGCTGGCGGCGCTGGCGCATGTCACCGCCGCAATGCCGATGCTGTCCCGCACCCATGGCCAGCCCGCCACACCGACCACGCTCGGCAAGGAGATGGCCAACGTGGTGCACCGCCTGCGCCGGGCACAACGCCGCATTCAGGCGGTGGAACTGACGGGAAAGATCAATGGCGCAGTAGGCAACTACAACGCGCACCTGGCTGCCTATCCCGACGTGGACTGGGAAGGTTTGGCCCGCCGCTTCGTGGAATCCCTGGGCCTGGCCTTCAATCCCTACACCACGCAGATCGAACCGCACGACGGCCTCGCGGAACTGTTCGATGCACTGGCTGCGGCCAACACCATTCTGATCGACCTGAATCGCGATATCTGGGGCTACATCTCGCTGGGATACTTCAAGCAGCGCGTCAAGGCGGGTGAGGTCGGCTCGTCGACCATGCCGCACAAAGTCAATCCCATCGACTTCGAAAACTCCGAGGGCAACCTCGGCGTGGCCAATGCGCTGCTGCATCATCTCAGCGCCAAGCTGCCCATTTCGCGCTGGCAGCGCGACCTGTCCGACTCCACCGTGTTGCGCAACGTCGGTGTCGCCTTCGGACACACCCTGCTGGCATGGGATGCCTGCCTGAGCGGGCTTAACAAGCTCGAAGCCGATCCTGCAGCGCTGGCCGCGGACCTCGACGACAGCTGGGAGGTGCTGGCCGAGCCGATTCAGACCGTGATGCGCCGCTACGGCGTACCCAACCCGTACGAGCAGTTGAAGGCGCTCACGCGCGGTCAGGCGAATGTGACTCGGGAAGCGCTGCACACTTTCATCCGCCAGCTTCCGATTCCGGAGGCGGAGCGTGCGCGTCTGCTGGCGCTCTCTCCTGCCACCTACATCGGCCTTGCCTGTCAGCTGGCCGAACGGATCTGACGCCTCCGCTTTGCACCCATCTTGATTCGATCCCGATCGGCCCTACCTCAAGCTGATCGGATCAACGAGGAACAGCCATGTCCGCGCATGCCAGCGACGTCAGCGAAGCAAGCTTCATACGGGACGTGCTCGAGCGTTCCAGGCAGGTACCGGTTCTGGTGGACTTCTGGGCGCCGTGGTGTGGACCCTGCCGCCAGCTCAAACCCGTGCTGGAAAAGCTCGCCGATCAGTACCAGGGCCGCTTCCATCTGGCAAAGGTCAACTCCGACGAGAATCAGGAATTGTCCGCACGATATGGGGTACGCAGCATCCCGAACGTGAAGGCTTTCGTCGACGGCGAACTGGTGGACGAGTTCCTCGGTGCTCAGCCGGAATCGATGGTGCGTGAGTTCGTCGACCGGCTCCTGCCCTCGCCTGGCGAGCTTCTACGGCGGCAGGCACTCGAAATCCACCGCCAGGGCGATGCCGAGGGTGCATTGCGCCTGCTGGAGCAGGCGGCAACCAGCGATGCTCACAACGATGCCGTGCACGCAGACCGGGCGCAGATACTGCTGGACCTGGGCAGGATCGAGGCCGCGCAGGCGGCGGTCAAGCAGCTCGGGCCACTCGCCAGCGACGATGCGCACATCGCCGCCGTGGTCGCACGCGTGAACTTCGCGCGGCCGGAGGGTGCGGACAACGCCACCGATCTGGAAGCGCGCATCGCTGCCAATGCGGGTGATCTCGAGGCACGCCTGGCGCTCGCCAAGCTGCATGTGGCACAGCAACGCTACGAGCCGGCGCTGGAGCAATTGCTGGAAATCATCCGCCGCGACCGCAAATGGAACGGCGAGGCCGGGCGTAAAACCATGCTGTCGGTGTTCGATCTGCTGGGCGCACAGAACGAGCTGGTCTCGAAATACAGGCGCCTGCTGGCCTCGGCGCTCTACTGACGAGCGTGCTCCCGTAGCCCCCGCATCAGCAGCCCGCACGACAGCTTGAAACAGACTGCTATTGCGGTTGGCGCCGCAGCTTGTGGCGCAGGACCTCGATGATGCCGGGGGCGATGGAGAGCAGGATGATCACCATGATCACCAGCGACAGATTGTCCTTGATGACCGGCAGGTTGCCGAAGAAATACCCGGCATAGGTCAGCAGAACGACCCACAGTACCGCGCCGAACACGTTGAAGAACAGGAAGCGGCCGTAGTCCATGCGTCCGATACCGGCCACGAACGGCGCATAAGTACGTACGATCGGCATGAAGCGGGCGATGACGATGGTCTTGCCCCCGTGTCGATCGAAGAACGCGTGGGTACGTTCGATGTATGCCTTCTTGAAGAACCATGAATCGTTGTAGCGAAAGACCTTCGGGCCGAGGAAGTGGCCGATGGCGTAATTGACCGAATCGCCCAGCACTGCCGCCAGGATGAGCAAGCCCGCCATCAGATGCACGTTCATTTCGCCCGCTGCCGCGATGGTTCCGGCGACGAACAGCAGCGAATCTCCCGGGAGGAACGGAGTCACCACCAGGCCCGTCTCGCAGAACACGATCAGGAACAGGATCAGGTAGATCCAGGTGCCGTAGTTCTGGGCCAGCCAGAGCAGGCGGTCGTCCAGATGGACGAGCAGGTCCCAGAAGAACTGGATCAATTCCATGCAGCACCCATCCCGCCGAGGACTTCCGCGATGGAAGCGCTGAACGCGCCAGGAAGCGTCAGACCACCGCCTCCTGCTTGGGGCGTTCCGGCTTGATCAGGTCCTCGCGGCTGACGCGCAGATACATCAGCAGCGGGCTGGCGACCAGCACCGAAGAGTAGATGCCGAACAGGATGCCGATGGTGAGCGCCAGGGCGAAGTAGAACAGCGCGTCGCCACCGAAGAGCAGGATGGAAACTACCATCAGCTCCGTGCTGCCGTGCGTGATGATGGTGCGCGACATGGTGCGCGTGATCGCATTGTTGATGATGTCGCGCAACGCGGTCTTGCGCATCTTGCGCACGTTCTCGCGGATACGATCGAATACGATCACCGACTCGTTTACTGAGTAGCCAAGCACGGCCAGCACCGCCGCCAGCACCGGCACGGAGAATTCCCACTGGAAGAAGGCGAAGAAGCCGAGAATGATCACCACGTCGTGCAGATTGGCGATGATGGCGGCGATGCCGAACTTCCATTCGAAACGCAGCCACAGGTAGAGCACGATCCCCGCGCAAACCAGCAGCAGCGCGATGATTCCGTTCTCGACCAGTTCCCGCCCGACCTGCGAGCCGACGAAATCCACCCGCAACAGCTCAACCGACGGGTCCTCGACCTTCAAGGCCTCGATCACCTTCTCGCTGAGCTGCGCGTCGGTCAGATCCTGGCGCGCGGGCAGGCGGATCAGCGCGTTCTCCGAACTGCCGAAGTTCTGCACGGTTGCATCACCGAGCTGGATGCGCTCGAGAGTTTGTCGCACCTTGGTCAGATCGGCGCTGTGCCCATACTGCAGCTCCATCACCGTGCCACCAGTGAATTCGACTCCCAGGTGCAATCCACGGGTCGCCAGGAAGAATACCGCCAGGATGAAGGTGGCGAGCGATATCACGTTGAATATCGTCGCATGCTTCATGAAGTTGATGTCGCGGGTGATGCGGAAGAATTCCATGGCGGTACTCGGCTAGGACCGGTTGGGCTGGATCAGGCTGGCTTGGGAGATTTACGGTGCCAATCGACGTTGCCGATCGGGAGACGTTCCAGGCGGCGCTTGCGTCCGAAGGTCAGGTTGACGATGGCGCGTGAGACCACCACGGCGCTGAACATGGATGTCAGGATGCCGAGGCAGTGCACCACCGCGAAACCGCGTACGGGGCCGGTGCCGAACGAGAACAGCGCGATGCCGGCGATCAGGGTGGTGATGTTCGAATCCAGAATGGTGGCCCAGGCGCGCTCGTAGCCGGCATGAATTGCCGCCTGCGGCGTCATGCCGTTGCGCAGCTCTTCACGAATGCGCTCGTTGATGAGCACGTTGGCATCGATGGCCATGCCCAGGGTCAGTGCAATGGCGGCGATGCCCGGCAGCGTCAGGGTGGCCTGCAGCATGGACAACAGGGCAATGAGCAGCATCACGTTCACCGCCAGCGCGATGACCGAAACCACGCCCATCACGCTGTAGTAGACGATGATGAACAGGGACAACGCAGCGAAGCCGATCCAGGTGGCGCGGAAGCCGCGCTCGATGTTCTCCGCCCCCAGGCTGGGACCGACCGTGCGCTCCTCGACGATCTCCATCGGCGCCGCCAGGGCACCGGCGCGCAGCAGCAGCGCCACCTCTTTCGCTTCGAGAGTGGTCATGCGACCACTGATCTGCACACGGCCGCCGCCGATCTCCTGCCGGATCACGGGTGCGGTGACCACCTCGCCCTTGCCGCGTTCGACCAGGACCATGGCCATGCGCTTGCCGACGTTGTCCCGGGTGAGCTGCTGGAATATGCGCGCACCGGTGCCATCGAGCGTGATGTGCACCGCCGGCTCGCCGGTCTGGCCATCAAAGCCGGGTTGCGCATCGGAGATGCGATCTCCGGTCAGCACCACCTGACGCTTGAGCAGGACCGGCACGCCGCCACGCTCGTACAGCAGCTCCGACCCCAACGGCACCTGGCCCTGCATGGCGGCCTCGAGCGCCATGGGTGTGCTGTTGTCTTCATCGACCATGCGCACTTCGAGCGTCGCAGTACGTCCGAGAATGCGCTTGGCGTCGGCGGTGTTCTGCACCCCCGGCAACTGCACCACGATGCGATCGATGCCGGCCTGCTGCACGATCGGCTCGGCCACACCCAACTCGTTCACGCGATTGCGCAAGGTGGTCAGATTCTGCTGGATGGCGAAATCCTGGATGCGCTTCTCGGCATCCGGGCGCAATGTACCCACCAGCACCGGCTCACCGTTACGCGTCTCGTCCCTCAATACGAGATCGGGATAGTTGCGTTCGACGAGGCGGCGGGCATTGTCACGATTGGCGGCGTCTCGAAACCGCAGCAGAACCGAATTGCCCTCACGCGAGATGCCGGCGCTGCGCGCGCTGTCCTGCCCTCTCAGCGTG
>JAHCKU010000187.1 GCA_026125625.1 Burkholderiales bacterium
GGCGTGCTCGCGCACGGCGTGATCTTCGATCCCACCCGTAACGACCTGTACATCGCTTCACGCGGACGCGGGGCCTACCTGAACGACCGCCGCATGCGGGTCTCCAAGCGTATCAAGCTGATCGACGGGCTCATCGCCACCGGCTTTCCGTTCCGCATGTTCGAGCACACGGATGCTTACGTGGCCATGATGAAGGACCTGATGCGCAAGACCGCCGGCATCCGCCGTCCGGGCGCTGCGGCGCTCGACCTGGCGGCGGTGGCCGCGGGGCGTATGGACGGATTCTGGGAGATCGGCCTGGCACCCTGGGACATGGCGGCGGGCGCCCTCATGATCCTGGAGGCCGGTGGGCTGGTCGGCGACCTGGAAGGCAACGAGACTTACATGACGCGCGGCCAGATCGTCGCCGGCAATCCAAAGATCTTCGCGCAGCTGCTGCAGGTCATCGAACCACACCTCACGCCCGCGCTCAGAGCCAGCGCCGAATAAGCCGCGTCCGCCCCGATCAGCTCGGGGCACAGTCATCCCCTCCCGACGGCGCGCTCGTTGCGCGAGATGTTCCCCTTTTCCTGTTTTCGCTCGATTCACGAGGTGAACACCACGTTTCACCGAACGAGAAGAACGGGAGGAGAACCCTATGTCGCAGCGTCCCGGCCGCCTATGGCACGTGATCCGGCGGGCATTGCCGCTCGTCGTGCGTATCGTCGTGGCGGCGATGATCACGCCTGGATGGGTATCGGTCGGCAACGCACAGCAAAGCGGTGCAGCCGACATCCGTGCCTACGACATTCCGCCGGGTCCGCTGACCGCGGCGTTGAACCGTTTCGCCGACGAGGCGGGAATCTTCCTGGCAGGCAACGCGCAGTTGACCGAAGGCAAGCGCACGGCTGGTTTGAAAGGACGCTTCGATGTCCGGGAAGGCCTGCAGCAGTTGCTGAACGGGACCGATCTGGAGGCAGTGAAGGACGATGGCGGCGGCTTCGCCCTGAGACGGCGAGCGAACACCGGCGATGGAGCACGGGAGACCGTGGCCGACACCGTGCCGGGGCCGGCTGCCAACGCACCGACCGAACCGGACGCGACCGGGCCGACCGTCACGGTGCTGGGAAGCCGCACGCATGAATACCAGGCAGGGCCGATGCCCGGCCTGCGACTGGTTCAGGAGCAGATCCCCGGCAACGTGCAGAGCGTGACCAGCGAGCAGATCCAGGACGCGCACGTGGTCAGTCTTCCCGCACTGATGAACTCGCAGCTGCAGTCGGTCAACGTCAACGACTACCAGGGCAACCCGTTCCAGATGGACGTCACCTATCGCGGCTTCACGGCGGGTCCGCAGCTTGGCACGCCACAAGGATTGTCGGTGTTCTTCGACGGTATCCGGGTCAACGAGCCATTCGGCGACGTGGTGAACTGGGACATGATTCCACTCAACGCCTTGTCCTCGTTCGAAGTGTTTCCGGGCTCCAATCCGGTCTTCGGCCTCGGTACCCTGGGCGGTGCATTGTCGATGCGCACCAAGAGCGGCTTCACCGATCCGGGTGTATCGGGCGAATTGCTCGGCGGCTCGTTCGGGCGCAAGCAGCTGCTGCTATCGGCAGGGGCCAACAACGGCGTGGTCGCCGGCTTCTTCGCCGCCAATCTGTTCGACGAGGACGGCTGGCGCGACAACTCGCCCTCGAAGGTGAATCAGGCGTTCGGCAAGCTGGAGTGGACCAACGGGCGCATGACCCTGGGCTTGAGCACCCTGCTGGCCGGCACCGACCTCGTCGGCAACGGGCTCATCCCGCTGGAACTCTATCGGCAGCGGCCGGAAAGCGTGTTCACCTCTCCGGACAAAACGGAGAACAGGCTGGTCCAGTTCCAGCTGTCCGGCGCGTTCGAGGTCAACGACAAGTTCAACATCACCAGTCAGGTCTACCGGCGCAGCAGCAAGCGCAGGGCGCTCAACGGTGACGTCTATGGCGCCTTCGACGAGATGGGAAACGACTACGACTACGGCTACGAAACGACTCCCACCCCGGCGAATAATCTGCCGCTGTGCCAATACCTGGACGCCGATCTGGACGGCCTGCCCGACTCTCAGACACCGCTCAACAATCCGACCAACGCACCCGGCGTGTGTAATCCGGCTCCGGTCTATCTCGAACAACTCAAGACCCGCAACGGCAAAGCCAGCGGCTTTCTGCTGCAGAACGGCACGGGTATCGTCAACGGCACGCCGATCGGGCAGATCAACAACACGAAGATCGATCAAATCACCAAGGGTGGCGCGATCCAGTTCAACTGGAATCTGGAGAAACACAGATTCATGGTCGGTGCCTCGTTCGACTCCGCCTATGCCGACTACGGCAGCACCTCACGCCTGGCGCTGATCGATGCTTCGCACAACGTCTACTCCGATCCGGCAAACATCGATCCGCTGTACTTTGCCGCCTCCCACGACATCACCAACAATGCCTTCGACGGCACGTCGAGAACCCTGGGGCTCTATTTGAGTGAGACCTGGTCACCACGGCCCAATCTGCACATCTCGGCCGGCGCACGCTACAACCACGCGCGGGTCGACACCGACCTGAAATCGCGCACGGCGGCGGGCTTCACCGAGCTGCACAACATGCGCGACTTCGCTGCCGTGCCCAATATCGTGCTGTGCCCGACCTCCGATCCGGCATCGTGTCCGAGCGCACCCAACGCCACGAGAAACATCGTCATCGACGCACGCGACAACGGCAACGGTTATTACCGCCCCAACGGCAAGACCGGGGCCCAGTTCGAGCAGGGCGGCAAGCCGGAGGAATTTACCTACCGCTCGCTCAACCCGTCATTGGGGATCAGCTATCTGCCGCGACCGGATGTGAACGTCTTTGGAAACTGGAGCCAGGGCACGCGCACGCCGACGGTCATCGAGCTGGGCTGTGCCCTGGATAGAACACCAGTCACCATAGGCAACCAGACCGCACCCACCAGCCTTACGCAAGGCGGTGCCTGCACCCTGCCTTCGACCTTGTCCGGCGATCCCTTCCTGCCCCAGATCAAGGCCACCTCCTACGAGCTCGGCGGACGTGGCCGCCTTTTCGATGACTGGAGGTGGAATGCCAGCGTCTTCCGCACCGATCTCAAGGACGATATCTATTTCGTCGGCGTCACGCCTACGCGCAGCTATTTCGACGAGATCGGCAAGACCCGACGGCAAGGCCTGGAGTTCGGCGTAGGGGGTCGATTCGGACGTTTCGAGCTGGGCGTCAACTATGCATTCACCCACGCCACATTCCAGTCGACGTTCTGGGGATCGAATATCTCCAACAGCAGCACCGATCGTGACATCAACGGCGGCAATGCCCCCGGTCAGTATCCGTTCATATTCGACGAATCGGGCTCAAGCGGCAGCGTCGAGATCAAGCCGACGCCCGATCACATCACCAACTACGGCCTGTCCACCTATCGCCTCTACAAGGTGCAACGGGGCGATCGTATACCCGGCATCCCGCTGCACAACATCAACATCAACCTCACCTATCACGTGACCGACCGGTGGAAGATGGGGTTGGAAATGATCGCGCACTCCAGCGCCTACGCGCGCGGCAACGAAAACAATGACCATGAGCCCGGACCAGGCATCGCCGAAGCCGGTGCGCTGTCGTGCGACGAGCCGCTGTTCGACCCCGATACCGGCGACTTCACCGGCTTCTTCCAATGCAACGCCAGCGGCTTCCGCAAACGCGGCCAGCCCTTTCTCAATGCAGGCAGCACGCCCCGCTATGCCATCTTCAATTTCCAGACCACGTACCGGTTCAACAAGAATCTGACTTTCGGTCTGCTGGTCAACAACGTGTTCAACCGCAAGTACTACACGGGCAGCCGCCTGGGCCACAATCCATTCTCGCCTTCCATCGACGGCGCGATCGGACCGAGCGGCTTCAACTACAACTCATCCGATTGGCAGAACACCACCTTCGTGGCACCCGGTGCGCCGCGCAGCTTCTTCCTGTCGGTTGCCTACGGATTCGGGGGAAACTGATGTATTAGAGTCGGCAGTGCGTTGCTGAAAGCGGCTTCCGTCTCGTCTGCCTTCCGCTTCGGCTCGTGCAGCGACTTCGCGTCGAGCACGAACCGAAGCGACTGAATACACTACCAGCAACGACGCATTCACTGCGTCTTCGTCAAATATCCTGCGACGCAGCGCAATGCGGGAAAGACTCCCGTTGACAGCCCTGGGCGTTCCCGAAAAAATGAAATGAAGCTCGTGCGGCTTTGCATCCTCGACGTGCGAAGCAGCGAGAGCCGCCGGTTTTCATCACCGACCGGCAATGATCACCCCCACTACCCCCACGGGCACGAGCATCATGAACCGGCAAGTCGGCGCCAGGCCGCGCGCGGACGAAGGACAGCCGCGTTGCATCGGCGACGCATCCGCCGCGGGAGATGTCGCCGTGCCCGGCACAGTTCCGTTCGTCGGACTGTACGAAGCACATCACTCCTGGCTGGTCGGACTGCTGCGTCGACGGCTGGGCAATGCCTGCGACGCTGCCGACCTTGCCCAGGACGCCTTCGTGCGCCTGCTGTTGCGACCGCGTCATTTCGACAGTCACGAAGGCGCGCGCGCTTATCTGAGCGTCGTGGCCAAGGGATTGTGCATCGACCTCTGGCGCCGGCGCGAGATCGAGCGGACGTGGTTGGAAGTCCTGGCGGCACACTCCGACGCGGTGGAGCCTTCTGCCGAGGAACGCGCGATCATTCTCGAGGCGTTATTCGAAATCGATGCCATGCTGCGGAGCCTGCCGGACAAGGTCCGCAACGCCTTCATCATGGCGCAGATCCACGGCATGAACTACCGCGAAATCGCTGCCGAGCTCGGCGTGTCGGACCGTATGGTGAAACGCTACATGGCGCAGGCGATGCTTCACTGCGTTCTGCTCGATGCCAACCGCGCCTCCCCCGCGCCCGTAGACTGACTTCTTTCGATGCGCAGCGCGGATCTCTCGCCGCAATCTTCCGAGGCACCCGACTTCGACTGCCTGGAGGAAGCCGCGCAATGGTTTGCGCTGCTGCGTTCCGACGAGGTGACCGAGCAGGATCGCTCGCGCTGGCAGGAATGGCTCGACCAGCATGCATCCCACCGTGCGGCCTGGCAACACGTCGAGAGCGTCGGACGCCGCTTCCAGGCGCTGCAATCGGACAAGCAGAGGCGCGCCGCGGGAAAGGCGCTGCAGTCGGCGAGCGGACTGCAACGATCACGCCGCCGCGCGCTCGGCGCGATCGCGGTCGTTTCCGCCGCCGGGGTGCTGGGCTCGGCCGTGGTCAATGAGGCCCGGCTGCGGCGGACACTGGCGGCATGGCGCGCAGACTATTCCACTGCCACGGGCGAAGTGCGGGAGTTCACGCTCGCCGATGGCACGCATGTCTGGCTCAACACCGCCAGCGCGCTGGACGTCGACTACCGGCCGTCTCTGCGTCGGCTGCGTCTGATCGAGGGTGAGGTGCTGATCGAAACGGCCCATGGAGCGGGAGCGCCTTTCGTGGTGGACACCGAGCACGGTCGCCTGCACGCGCTGGGCACGCGCTTCAGCGTGCGGCAGTTCGAGGACGCCACGCTCGTCGCCGTCTATTCCGGTGTAGTGGAAGTACGCACCGCCAACGGCGGTCGCACGCAGGTGATCGAAGCCGACCACCAGGCGCGCTTCACGCGCGATGTGATTGGCCCGGTCGAGCAGGCTGGACGCGCTGGCCAGGCGTGGGCGCGCGGCGTGCTGCTGGCCGAGAACATCCCGCTGCGCGAACTGGTCGCCGAGCTCGCGCGCTATCGTCGCGGCCATCTGAGCTGCGCGCCGGAAGTGGCGGAAATTCGCGTGATGGGCGCCTATCCGCTGAACGATCCCGATCGGGTTCTCGCCATGCTGGAGAGCGCGCTGCCGGTACGGGTACAGCGCACGTTGCCCTGGTGGATCACCATTCAGGCGCGGTCGTAGACGGTTTCGGACGCGATTCTTTTCTTCGCACTCCAGGGTGCTGAGTCAGTAACTCGTCGCCGACTCAGCACACAAGCCGGCTGCACGCAATGCCTCGGCGAACGCTTCTGCAGAAACGAAGCGATGCGCGCGTTGCTTGGCCAGTGCCGTATGCAGGATGCCATCGAGCACCGCGGGCACGCTCGGGTTAACGCGTGAGACGTCCTCGGGTGCGTGCTGCAGGATGCCGAGCATGATGTCGCCGCTGCTCTCGCCCGCGAAGGGCAATCGGCCACTCAGCAGCTCGTACAGGATGACCGCGACCGAGAACAGGTCGCTGCGCGCATCCATACCCTCTCCCAGGAACAGCTCCGGAGCCATGTAAGCCGGCGTGCCGAGCAGGTCGCCGCGCTGGGTGAGCAGCGAGTCCTCGATGTGCGCCAGGCCGAGATCGCAGATCACCGGCACATCGGTAGCGTCGACGATGACATTGGCGGGCTTCAGATCGCG
>JAHCKU010000188.1 GCA_026125625.1 Burkholderiales bacterium
CAGCGTCGGTGCCACGAACACGTCGGCGCGCACGCTCTCGAGCAGATCGAGCGCTTCCTCGTCGAGCAGCGTGGCGTGATAGAGGATGGTCACGCGGTAGTGCAGGCAGCGCTTGACCGCCTCGGCGCTGCGTGCGTGCGCAGCCATGCGCTTGCCGAAATCGAACGCCACTTCGCTCACGGCGTGGATCTCCGCCTCCGACATCACCGTGCGCTGCGCCGGCGCCGAAGGTGTGCCGGCATCACCCGAGACGTTGATCTTGAGCGTGTCCACGCCTTCGCGGCACATCTCGCGCGCGAAGCGGCGGAATTCGTCGGGGCCGTCCAGGATCACCGCGAAGTTCTCGCGATACATGTGCGGCAGGCGCACGTCGCCCAGGCCGCCGGTGACCGTCATCTCGGGACTGGCCGCGAGCAGGCGCGGGCCGGGAAACTGTCCGGCGTCGATGGCGTTGCGCAGCACGATATCCAGGCGCTTCTTGGCCGATGCGGCGCTCACGCAGCTGGTAAAGCCGGCCTCGAGCATGGTGCGCGCGTTGCGCAGTGCGATCAGAAGATGCTCCTCGACCGGGATGAAGCCCATGTCCACCGAACGCGCGCAGTCGGTGAAGGTGAGATGGGCGTGCGGCTCGATCAGGCCGGGCATGAGCGTGCCGCCGTGGCCGTCGATCACGCATGCCTCGGCCACGGATGGCGTGGCGAATGCCGGCCACACCGCCTCGACGCGTTCGCCGCGCACCAGCACGCTGCCGGCGAAAGGCGGCGCCCCGCTACAGTCGAGCACGCGAACGTTGCGAAACAAGATCGGCTGCATGACGGACGCCGGTATCGGTCGATGAATGTCGCGATTGTAGGCTTCGCCGGCCAGCGCGCACCGGTCTAGAACCTGGAAACCGATTTCTGTATACTGTATACAATAATCTGGATCGTGATCGCCGAAATCGTGTCATCCATGCGTCGCATCGAATTCACACCCGATCTGACCGAGCAGGTCCGGCTGCGCCTGCTCGATGCGATCTGCACCGGTGAGCTGGCACCGGGCACGCGCCTGACGCAGGAGGAGCTGGCCGCTTCGCTGTCGGTATCGCGCCAACCGGTGCTGCAGGCGCTGCGCCTGCTCAAGAAGGACGGCTTCGTGACCGATGCGGGGCGCCGTGGCCTGATGGTATCGCCGCTGGATGCCCGCGCCATCGCGCAGGTTTACGAAGTGCGCGGCGTCCTGGACGGCCTGGCCGCACGCCAGGCGGCGATCGCTGGCGTGAAGATCGATCGCCAGGTGCTGGCGGAAGGCCGCAAGGCGGCCGCCGGTCGACGACTGGGACCGATGATCGACACCGACATGCGCTTTCATCGCCTGCTCTATGCAGCCTCCGGCAATCCTTTCGTCGCACAGACGGCCGATCTGCACTGGCAGCACATTCGTCGCGCGATGGGGGCGGTGCTGCAATCCGCCGGCGTGCGAGAGAGCGTCTGGGACGAGCACGAAGCCATTCTCGATGCCATCGACCGCGGCGAGGCGGAGCACGCCGAGCGGCTGGCACGTCAGCACGGTGAAGCAGCCGGACACAATCTCGCGGCACGGCTGACTCGGCACGTGCAGGATAGTGAACGCCATTTCATGTCAGCAACGGAGGAGGTCATCTGATGAAACTCACCGCCACGCAACTCGAGCAGTTCGACCGCGACGGCTATCTGCTTTTTCCCGGTCTGTTCACGCCGCAGGAAATGCGGGTGCTCAACGACGAGGTGCCACGCCTGTACGCGCAGCATCGTCCGGAGAACGTGCGCGAGAAGGGCAGCGACGCCGTACGCACCAACTTCGCCGCGCACCTGTACAGCTATCCCTTCGCCAAGCTTGCACGCCATCCGCGCATGGTCGATCCGGTGAGGCAGCTGTTCGGCGAGGACGTCTACATGCACCAGTTCAAGATCAACGGCAAGAACGCCTTCGACGGCGATGTCTGGCAGTGGCATCAGGACTACGGCACCTGGCTCAACGATGATCAGATGCCCGAGCCGCGCGCCATGAACATCGCCATCTTTCTCGATGAGGTGAACGAGTTCAACGGGCCGCTGATGTTCATCCCGGGCAGCCACAAGCTGGGTGCGCTCGAGGCCGGCCACGACACCACCACCACCAGCTACCCGCTGTGGACGATCGACAACGACACCATCCGCAAGCTGGTCGAGCGCGGCGGCATGGTGGCGCCGAAGGGTCCCGTCGGCACCATGCTGATGTTCCACTCCTGCCTGGTGCACGCCTCCGGGTCCAACCTGTCGCCATGGAACCGCGTGAGCGTGTATCTGAGCCTGTGCGCGGTCTCGAACCACATCCGCCGCTTCAAGCGCCCGGAGTACATCGCCCATCGGGATTTCACGCCGATCAAGACCCTGCCCGACGACTGCCTGCTCAAGCACTACGACGTCGAGCTGCCGTGGAAGAACGGCACGCCGGAAGCCGCGCTGAAGCCGGCGCTGGCAGCGTGATCGAGGACGAGCCCCTGCCGCCATGAACCTTTACACCAAACTTTGTGAACGCGCGGCGGCTGGCAAGCCGCTGCGTGTCGGACTGATCGGCGCCGGCAAGTTCGGCGCCATGTACCTCGCCCAGGTTCCCAAGACGCCGGGCGTACACCTGGTGGGCATTGCCGACCTCTCCCCTGCCAATGCGCGCACCAACCTCGAGCGCGTGGGTTGGGCGCCGGAGCGCTTTGCCGCGACCTCCCTGGATGCCGCGCTGGCCGGCGGCGGGACCCATCTCACCGACGACTGGCAGGCGCTGGTGAAGCACCCGGCCATCGACATCGTCATCGAGGCCACCGGCAATCCGGTGGTCGCGGTCGAGCACGCGCTCGCCGCCTTCAGACAGGGCAAGCACGTGGTCAACGTGACCGTGGAGGCCGATGCGTTCTGCGGGCCGCTGCTGGCACGCAAGGCACGCGATGCCGGTGTCATCTACAGCCTGGCCTACGGTGATCAGCCGGCCATGATCTGCGACCTGGTGGATTGGGCACGCGCCGCCGGCTTCCAGGTTGTCGCCGCCGGACGCGGGCACAAATGGCTGCCCCACTTCGCGCAATCGACGCCGGACACGGTATGGGGCTACTACGGCCTGACGCCGGAGCAGGCAAGGATCGGCGGGCTCAATCCGAAGATGTTCAACTCCTTCCTGGACGGCTCCAAGCCCGCAATCGAGAGTACCGCGGTATGCAATGCCGCCGATCTGACACCGGCGCCGGGCGGATTGACCTTCCCGCCAGCCAGCGTCGAGGATATTCCGTTCATCATGCGTCCGCGCGAGGAAGGCGGACATCTGCACCACAAGGGCCAGGTCGAGGTGGTGTCATCCCTGGAGCGCGATGGTCGGGTGATTCCCTACGACATCCGTTTCGGCGTATTCGTCGTGTTCGAAGGCGATACCGAATACATCCGCCGCTGCTTCAGCGAGTACGGCGTCAAGACCGATCCCAGCGGACGCTATGCGTGTCTGTACAAACGCTGGCACATGATCGGCTTGGAAGTCGGCATATCGGTGGCATCGGTGGGCGTACGCGGGGAGGCCACCGGCTGTGCCACGGATTTTCGTGCCGACTGCGCGGCGGTAGCCAAGCGCGATCTGAAGGCCGGCGAGATGCTCGACGGCGAAGGCGGCTATACGGTCGTGGGAAGGCTGATGCCTGCGCGCGACTCGCTTGCTCAGGAAGCGCTGCCGTTGGGGCTCGCGCACAACGTCAAGCTGCTCAAGCCCATTGCAGCGGGCGCCACTGTGCGCTGGAGCGACGTGGCCATCGAAGACAGCCCGGCGGTGCGAGTGCGTCGCGAAATGGAGCGCACCTTCGGTGACGTGGCGAAAGAGGGACTGGTCAGCTCCATCGACGGGTAGCACTGTCTGCTGCGTCAGAAGCGCCGTTGGGGCATGCGCGGGAAGCGGTCGCTTTCGCCGTCGGTCGGCGCATCGTCGATGCGCTGCGCCCATTCGCCCTCGACCGCCTCCTCCTGTGCGACTTCCCAGCTGTAGCGCTTCTCCGGTGGCCGCGGGTCGGTGTTACGCAGTATCAGCGCCAGCACCAGGCCGGTGATGGCGCCTGCGAGGTGCGATTCGAACGAGATCTGCGGGTCCCCTGGGAATACGCCCCACACCATCCCGCCGTACATGAAGAACACCACCATCGCCAGGCCGATGGCGCGGCGATCCCAGCGCAATATGCCGATGGTGAAAACGAAGAACATCACGCCGAAGGTCAGTCCGCTGGCGCCGACGTGATAGGAGGGCCGCGCGAACAGCCAGACGCCGAGACCGACCGCGACGAACAGCACGGGCACGACGATGCGCGCAGACTTCGGATATCCGTACAGTAGCGTGGTGCCGAGAATCAGGACCGGCGCAGTGTTCGAGATCAGATGGCCCCAGCTGCCATGCACGAACGGCGCGAACAGCACGCCGATCAGGCCGCGCCATTCACGCGGATGGACACCGAAGTGAATCAGGTCGATGCCCGTCAGTTCCTCGAGCAGCTTGACCAGCCACAACGACAGCGCGAACGCGCAGGACAGGAGCAGCGCCGTTCGCCACCGCCGCGCGTCATCCACCACGACCGCATCGGACGTGGTGGATGCACCGACCAGTCTGACATGTCTGAGATCGTCCACGTCCACGCGCAATCCGGGTCACCACCGTTACGACACACCGGTTCAGGCAATTGTTGAGGCAGGTACAGCGCTTTTCAATGGCGCGGGAGGCTGAAATCGGAATCCGCTGCAGGATCGGACCACGGTGCACAATAAAAAACGGCGAGGATGACCTCGCCGTTTCGCCTGTGCGCCGCCTCGGTCAGTGATTGTCGCGCGGCACGCCCTTGGTTTCGGCGATGCGCTGGTACTTCACCGCCGGCTTGAGCACCATGCCTTCCGACAGCTCGTCCACCATGCCACGCTGGATCTCCTGCCATGGCGTCTGGCTCTCCGGCGACTTGTAGCCGCCCTGTGCCTTCAGCTGTGCATGACGTTTCTCGAGTTCCTCTTTACTGATCAGCATGTCCACGGTGCGCTTGTTGAGATCGAGGCGCACGCGATCGCCGGTCTTGAGCACCGCCAGGCCGCTGTTGCTGGCCGCTTCCGGCGAGGCATTGAGGATCGACGGCGAACCGGAGGTGCCTGACTGACGGCCGTCGCCGATGCATGGCAGCTCCATGACCCCGCGCTTGAGCAGCGCTGTCGGGGCGCGCATGTTCACCACCTCCGCCGCGCCAGGATAGCCCTTCGGGCCGGTGCCGCGCACGAACAGGATGCAGTGCTCGTCAACCGCCAGTGCCGGGTCGTCGATGCGATGGTGGTAGTCCTCCGGTCCATCGAACACGATGGCGCGGCCTTCGAAGGCGTTCGGATCCTTCGGATTGGACAGATAGCGCTCGCGGAACTCCTTGGAGATCACGCTCGTCTTCATGATCGCGCTGTCGAACAGGTTGCCCTTCATGTTGAGGAAGCCCGACTTGTCCTTCATCGGCTTGTCGTACGGCCAGATCACCTTGCGATCCAGCACCGGCCGATCCTTGCAGTTCTCCGCCAGTGTCTTGCCGGTGACGGTGAGCGCGTTGCGGATCTTCCCTGCCTTCATCAGCTCGTTCACCACCGCCGGCACACCTCCGGCACGATGATATTCCTCGCCCAGATATTCGCCCGCCGGCTGCATGTTGACCAGCAGCGGAATCTCGTAGCCGACCCGCTCCCAGTCGTCGTTATTGAGCTCGACGCCTATGTGGCGGGCAACGGCATTGAGATGGATCGGCGCGTTGGTCGAGCCGCCGATGGCGGAGTTGACCACGATGGCGTTCTCGAACGCTTCGCGCGTGAGGATCTTGGACGGCCGCAGATCCTCCCACACCATCTCGACGATGCGCTTGCCGGTTTCGTAGGCAATCGCAGCACGTTCCTTGTGCGGCGCTGGCGGTGCGGCACAGCCGGTGAGCGACATGCCCAGCGCTTCGGCCAGCGAGTTCATTGTGGAGGCGGTGCCCATGGTGTTGCAGTGGCCAGGCGAAGGCGCCGACGAAGCGATCAACTCGATGAACTGCTCGCGATTGATCTCGCCGGCGGCGAGCATCTCGCGCGCGCGCCAGACGATGGTACCGGAGCCGGTGCGCTCGCCGCGGAACCAGCCGTTGAGCATCGGTCCGCTGGACAATACGATGGCGGGAATGTCCACCGTCGCGGCGGCCATCAGCTGCGCCGGCGTGGTCTTGTCGCAGCCGGTGGTGAGCACCACGCCGTCGATGAAGTAACCGTACAGCAGTTCCACCAGGCCCAGGTAGCACAGGTTGCGGTCCAGCGAGGCGGTCGGCCGCTTTCCGGTCTCCTGGATCGGATGTAGCGGCACCTCGAACGCGATGCCCCCGGCTTCGCGAATGCCTTCGCGCACGCGGTATGCCAGCTCGAGGTGATTGCGG
>JAHCKU010000189.1 GCA_026125625.1 Burkholderiales bacterium
CGCAGTTCTGCGCGTTGATCTGCAGGCGCGGATTCTGTCCCTGCGCATCACGCACGATCTCGTACACCGCGGCCGGACAGTAGCGCTGCTCCGGCGCATCGTACAACGCCAGATTGACGCTGATCGGCACGGAGGGGTCCTTCAGCTGCAGATGGCTCGGCTGATCTTCCTCGTGGTTGGTATTGGACAGGAATACCGACGACAGTTTGTCGAAGGTGATTTTGCCATCCGGCTTGGGGTAGACGATGGGACGGAACGACGAGATCTGCTTCAGCTGCGTGTGATCGGCATGGTTGCGCAGGGTCCACGGCGCCTTGCCGCGCAGAACATAGGTATCCAGCGCTGAATAGGCGATGCCGCCGAACAATCCCCAGCGGAAGGACGGCCGGATGTTGCGCACGCCATGCAGCTCCTCCCATACCCAGCTGTTGCGCAGCCGCTCGGGATAGCCGACCACCTCCGCACCACCGCCGCCGGCGAGGTGCTCGAACACGGCCTCGGCGGCCGTCATGCCCGACTTCATCGCAGTGTGCGTGCCTTTGATCTTGGGCACGTTCAGAAATCCGGCGGTGTCGCCGACCAGCAGCCCACCCGGGAAGGTGAGCTTCGGGATCGACTGATAGCCACCCTCGGAAATGGCGCGTGCGCCGTAGGCAATGCGCCGTCCGCCTTCGAACAGTGGTCGGATCGACGGATGCGTCTTGAAGCGTTGGAACTCGTCGAATGGGCTGAGATAGGGGTTCTGGTAGTCCAGCCCGATGACATAGCCTACGGCAACCTGATTGTTGTTCAGATGGTAGAGAAAGGAACCGCCATAGGTGGATGTATCCAGCGGCCAGCCCACGGTATGCACGATGAGGCCGGGCTCCGATTTGGCAGGCTCGACTTCCCACAATTCCTTGATGCCGATGCCATAGGTCTGCGGATCGACCCCGTCGCGCAGATGGAAGCGCTCGAACAGCGTCTTGGTGAGCGAGCCGCGACAGCCTTCGGCGAAGATGGTCTGCCTGGCATGCAGCTCCATCCCGGGCTGATGGCGCTCGGTGGGTTCACCGTCGCGGCCGATGCCCAGATCGCCGGTGGCTACGCCCTTGACGCGCCCGTCGTCGTGGTAGAGCACTTCCGCGGCGGCGAAGCCGGGATAGATCTCCACGCCCAGCGCTTCGGCCTGCTGGCCGAGCCAGCGACAGAAATTGCCGAGGCTGATGATGTAGTTGCCCTGGTTGTGCATCTGCGGCGGTGTGGGCAGACGCCAGGAGCGGGTCGCGGACAGGAACAGGAAGCGGTCCTCGCGCGCGGGCGTATCCAGCGGTGCATCCAGCGCGCGCCAGTCCGGCAGCAGCTCGTCGAGCGCACGCGGCTCCAGCACTGCCCCCGAGAGGATATGCGCGCCGACTTCCGAGCCCTTCTCGATCACGCACACCGACAGTTCGGCTGCGCGCTCGGCGGCCAGCTGCTTGAGGCGGATCGCGGCGGCAAGGCCGGACGGACCAGCCCCCACGATCACCACGTCGTACTCCATCGACTCGCGTTCTGACACTCTTTGCTCCATCGATCCGTCCGGCGGGTACGCCGGCCTGCTTTACAATCGCACGATGATAAACGCTTTCCACGGAGCAACGAATTGACGGCCGACACACAACACGCCGGCAGGCTGATCCACGTCGAGCGCATGCGCATGCGCTGGGGCGACATGGACGTGCTCGGACACATGAACAACACCATCTATTTCCGCTACTTCGAGCAGGTACGCATCTCGTGGTTCGACTCGATTGGCGTGGACTACGGCAAGCTGCGCGAAGGACCGGTCATCGGCAGCATCTCCTGCCGCTTCATCGTTCCCGCGGTGTATCCGGCGGAACTGGAGGTCACGCTGGTGGCCGGCGCGCCGCGCCGCAGCGCCTTCCCGCTGTATAGCGAGCTGCGCGATGCGCAGCAGCCCGAAAAAGTCTACGCTCGTGCGGAACAGATGATGGTGTGGATCGACCTCGGCGACGGCAAGTCGCGCCCGCTGCCCGACTGGATGCGCATGCAGCTTGCCTGACGCCTTGTCAGGCGCGGCCGCTGGCCGGCGCGAGCAACCGTTGCGCTTCGAACACCTGGCCGCTCATACCTCTACTGTCCGGTCCCATCAGATATAGATACAGCGGCATCAGCTCGGAGGGGCGCATGCGCGCAGCGGCCGTTTCACCCGGATGCGTGCGTGCGCGCAAGGGCGAATCGACCGGTCCGGGCACCAGCAGGTTGATGCGCAGTCCCGGCAATGCTTCCCACTCCTGCGCCTGGATCGTGACGTAGCTGCGCAGCGCGCTGTGCGATACGGCGAACGCCCCCCAGAATGCAGCCGGCTGCAGGCCATGCATCTCCGCACTCACCAGCACCGAGGCATCGGCAGCCGACTGCAGCAGCGGCAGGCAGGCATGGGTCAGGCCGTGCACGGCAGCGAGATTCACGCGCAAGGTGGTGAGCCAATGCTCGAGCGGTTCGTGCGCGAGGTCGGTGAGGTGGGTGAAATGCACGGCACTGTGCAGGATGCCGTCCAGGCGCCCGCTCTGCGCACGGATCGCTTGCTCGACAGCCGCGAAGTCGCGTTCGCCGGCGCTGGCCAGATCGAGCGGAAGGATGATCGGCGATGGCCCGCCCTGGCCTTCGATCTCGTCGTAGGCATGCTCCAGCCGTTCGACGTTGCGGCCGTGCAGGATGACCGTGGCGCCGTGACGGGCGAAGGTGAGGGCGGCTGCACGACCGAGGCCGGAACCGGCGCCGGTGACCAGGATCACGCGCTGCGCCAGCAGATTCGATGATGGATGATAGTCAGGGGTGAACGTGGTGAACATGCAGCGCTTCCATCAGCAGTCGGGCGCAGCGCACGCCGCTGCGCGTGGCAGCCTCGAGCGTACCCGGATAGGGACTGGCGGTGTAGTCGCCCGCCAGCACCAGCCGCGGCAGCGGTGTTGCCTGGTCGGGACGTTGGAGCCTCGCCCGGCAGGAGAAGGTGGCACGCTTCTCCGCGATCACCTTGGTCCATTGCGGCGTGCGCAGCCGGGCGAAGCGGGCGCGCAGCTGGTGCGCGACGCGCTCGGCGAGCTGCTCGTGCGTCAACTGCTGGTGCGGGCCGCGCGCGCTGATCACCGCGCATATCAGACCGGCCTGGCCTTGCAGGCGTCCGCGGTCGAATGCCCATTGCGCGAGGCCGCCGTCGAGACCGACCATGGCCTGCGGCAGACCTGCGCCTTCGTCGTACTGAAGATAGACGGCGAAAATCGGCTCGTGCTCGAGCGCGTCAATGTCGGCCAGGAGTCCGTGCGGGAGAGGCAGCGGCGCGAGCACTTCGGCCACGCGATAAGGCGGTAGCGCACACACCACTGCATCGTAGTGCTCGTTGCCGCGCGTGTGCTCGATCTCGAAGCCGGCTGCATGCCCCTGCACTGCGCGTACGCTGCAGCCCATGCGCACATGTCCGCCGCGAGCGCCTACGAACGCCGCGGCTGGTGCCGGGAACAGCGCGGACAGATCGCAGCGCGGAAGCAGCAGCTCGCTGTCGCAGCGAGTCCCGTTCAGGCTGTCGCGCAGCACGTTGAGGAACACCTGTGCCGAGGCATCCTGCGGACGTGTATTGAGTGCCGCCAGGCACAGGGGCTCCCACAGGAAACGTCGCACGTGCGCGCCCTGCCCGGATCGGGTCAGCAGTGCATCCACGCTGATATCCGTATCCAGGGCGAATCCCGTCCGTCGCGCCGTGTGCATGAAGCGCGCTGCACCGATGCGCTGTGCCAGCGGCAGGCCGCGGCAGGTGAGCAGACCTGCCGCCAGATGCAGGGGACGAGGCAGGCGCGCCGCGCGCAGGCGAAACAGTCCGGGGAAGTGCAGATCGAGCGGCTCGCGCACGAAGTGGCCGGAGGATTCGTGCACGCCCACCTTGCGCATGAGCTCGAGCGTCTGGCGATAGGCACCGGCCATGATGTGCGCACCGTTGTCCAGCTTCAGGCCGCGGTACTCGACGGCGCGCGCGCGGCCGCCGAGCATCGAGGCCGCTTCGAACACCGTCACCTGTACATCGCTCCGGGACAGTTCAACGGCCGCGGCCATCCCGGCCCATCCCCCGCCCACGATCGCGACGCGTCGACCCATCGGCCGGCTCAATTGCGCACCCAGGTCTTCCACGCCAGCCACAGCTTGCGCAGTGGCGTGAGCGCCACACGGCGGGACAGCACCTTGCCGCGGCTGCGCTCGATCTCGTCCAGCAGCGCACGATAGATGGCTGCCATGATCAGCCCCGGGCGCTGCGACTTGCGATCGGCTGTCGGCAACAGCGCCAGGGCGCGATCGTATGTCGCCTGGGCGCGTTCGATCTGCGCGTGCATGAGTTGCTCGAAACGCTCGTCCTCGCGCAGCAGAATCAGGTCGTCGGGTGTCAGGCCGTAGCGTTGCAGCTCGTCGAGCGGAATGTAGATGCGGTTGCGGCGGACATCCTCGCCGACGTCGCGGATGATGTTGGTGTGCTGGAAGGCGATGCCCAGCGTGCGGGCATAGTCGAGCGTACGTGGGTCGCTGAAGCCGAAGATGCGTGCGGCCAGCAGCCCGACCACGCCGGCCACGCGGTGACAGTACACCTCCAGCGTGGCGTAGTCGGGGTAGCGGTTGTAGTCGAGATCCATGCGCATGCCGGAGATGACCTCCAGCAGCAGCGTCTCCTCCAAAGCGAATTCGTGTACCGCCGTGGCCAGCGCCCGGCCCACCGGATGCTGCGGCGAGCCGCGGAACACGCGTGCGATCTCCTCTGTCCACCAGGCAAGCTTGGCGCGCGCCACCCCGGGATCGGAGACCTCGTCCACGACATCGTCCACCTCGCGGCAGAAAGCGTACAGGGCGGTGATCGCCTGGCGGCGCTCGGCGGGCAGGAACATGAAGCTGTAGTAGAAGCTCGAGCCGCTCTTGGCGGCCTTGTCCTGGCAGTAGTCGTGTGGATTCATCCGAGTTTTCCGTAATTCAGCGCGCGCCAGCCCAGGCGCGCCCAGTCGCCGCGACCAAGCGCGGGGCGGTGGTGGAAGACATCGTAGCCGACCGCCTCGATCCCTTCGAGAATGCGCAGCCCGCCCAGCACGACCAGTCGCAACTCCCAGCCGACGCGCCCGCGCAGGGTACGGGCGAGCGGGGCGCCGTCGAGCATCATCGTGCGAGCACGCCGCACCTCGAAGGCCATCAGCGCGCGCCAGTCCTCGCCCGGGCTGCGTTCGCCGCGGGCGAGCGCGTCGAGCGCGGGCTCGTCGAGGCCGAAGCGGGCGAGATCGTCGAGCGGCAGGTAGATGCGCCGCTTTTCCCAGTCGACCGCGACGTCCTGCCAGAAGTTGATCAGCTGCAGGGCGGTGCAGATCGCGTCCGAGCGGCGCAGGTTCTCCGCGTCCGCCGCGCCATACAGATGCAGCATCAGGCGCCCCACCGGGTCGGCCGAGCGCCGGCAGTAGTCGCGCAGCTCTGCGAAGTCGGCGTAGCGCGTCTTGCCGACGTCCTGCATGAAGGCGTCGAGCAGGTCGCGGAAAGGCTGCAGCGGCAGCGCATGGGTATGTATCGCACGGCCGAGGCGGGCGAACATCGGCGCCAGCGTCGCGTCGGCCACCGGCCGGCCCTGCGCGCAGGCCTGGAGCCCGAGCTGGTAGTCGTGCAGGCGCGCCAACCGCGCCACCGCGGGCGCGTCGCCCTCGTCGGCGACGTCGTCGGCCCCGCGCGCGAAGGCGTAGATCGCCTCCACCGGCTCGCGCAGGCGGGCCGGCAACAGCAGGGAGGCGACAGGGAAGTTCTCGTAGTGCTCGACCGGCATCGGGGCAAAGGAGCGGCGGGATCCGCAGGGTGCCGCAGTATATCCGCACGCCCCGTGGAGAAGCGGCGCAAGCCGCGAACACGGCGGTTCGCCAATGGGGGCTTCGCAATCTCCACCGCCGCATTCGCGCCTTGCGGCGCTCCTACCGGAGGCATCGCACCGGGAAGCGCATGCAGGAGCGGCGCAAGCCGCGAACCTTTTGCGCAGGGCAATGACACAATGGCGTCCATCATTCCGCTCTCCAGCCCCGTGCCACGAGGCCTTCCGATGCTGCAGCTCGACGACGTCACCCGCATCCTGCCCGGCGCCCCCGCGCGCGTGCTGTTCGAGCGCCTTGCGCTGCGGGTCAAGGCAGGGGAGTGCGTGGCGATCGTCGGCGAGTCGGGCTCGGGCAAGTCGACCCTGCTCAACTGCATCGCCGGCCTGGAACCGATCGACGGCGGCACGATCCGGGTCGGCGAAACACCCATCGAGCGCCTCGACGACGACGCCATGGCGCGCCTGCGCCGTAGTCACTTCGGTTTCGTGTTCCAGGCTTTCCACATCCTGCCCCACCTGAACCTGC
>JAHCKU010000019.1 GCA_026125625.1 Burkholderiales bacterium
GTAGAGCGTGCCCGAGCCGCAGCCGTCGGCGATCTGCATGCACAGGCCGAACACGAAGGCACCCACCAGCAGGCTGACCGACAGCGGCCCCAGCGCCGCCGTGGTTTCCGGAAAGCGCGCCAGCAGCGGCATCGACAGCGCCGAGAGCAGCGCCAGCAGCAGGGACAGGGTGAGAGAAAGGCCATAGAGCCGTTTCAGCCCTCCGCGCGCCAGCGATATCTCCTGGTAATCCTGATACAGCGTCTGCACCGTGCTCATGTCGTTCGCCAGCGAGGCCGATACCGGCTGAGTGAGCTGCAGCGCAAGGGTGCTATTGCTGGTGTTGAGCGGCACGGCGACCACCAGGGTGAGGCCTTCGCCGCTTTCCTGACGGACTTCGCGATAGGACTGCTGCAGCAGGATCTGCCGTGCGGCCAGAGCCGGCAAGGCGGTCGGCATCAGCGCCGCGGCATCGGCCGAGGAAAACGCGAGCGGATTGCCGTCGGCGGTGAACACCGCCACCTCCTGCAGTGCTGCCTGTTCGCGCAAGGTATTCACGATGCGCGCGCGCTGCGAGGGCGTGGCGGTATCCAGGGTGAGTGCCATCGACTCGGCCTTTTCGGCGAGCTCGTACAACATGTTCTCCAGCGTGGTCCGACCCAGCGCCAGGCCGCCTTCGAGTGCCTTGTCCACGCGCACGTCGAACCAGGATTCGATGCTCTTGTTCAGGAACTGCACCGACACCGCATACACCAGAGCGCCGGGCAGCAAGGCCACCAGCGCGAACAGCAGTACCAGCCGCAGGGTGAGCTTGGCGCCGAACAGACGCGCTTTGAGGCGGCGGCGCAGCGCCAGCAGCTGATATCCCACCAGCATCATCAGGGCCAGCACCAGCGCTACGCCCAGCAGCAGCAGCACCCGCAGATCGCCGGCGAAAAACGGCGTGTTGGCACTGGCGCTGGATAACAGATAGAGCATCAGCGCACCCAGCACCAGGATCAGCGCGATGAGGTATTTCATGCCGCGCGAGATCAGGGAGCGGCGAACGGTATGCAACGGTGTCCTCATGGTCGGAAAGTCCAGCGGTACCAGTCGGACGACAGATTCCAGTCGCGCGAGCCGATTGCATCCAGCTGCAGCGGCTTGGGCAGCTTGCCCGTGTCCAGCCGCAGGCGCACGTTGGCGATGTATACCGTGCCGGGCTCGAGGGCCTGGTCCAGGACGGCAGGATTGAAGCGTATGCGTCCCAGCACCGCGAGGGCTGCCTCGACGTTGTCGAAGGTCTGATGAAAGCCTCCGGAGGAAAGCCGGTATTGCCGCGTCAGTGCGTTGTAGGACAAGCGGTGGACGGCTCTGCGCGTGGCCAGCGTCTTGTTCCAGAAGTTGAGGGTCCACCAGCGCGGATAGACCAGCTCGAACTCGGCAAGGAAGGTAAGCCCGAGGCCACGCACCAGCGCATCCTCCAGCGTCGGTGACAGGTCGACGTCGTAGCGCACCTCGAGCGTGTATCCGCCGTCGGCCGGGAGCAACTCGGCCGATTTGATGAAAATGCCTTCCGCGAACGCGGCAGCGGACAACATCCATAGCAGGCCTGCGGCCAGCCATACCGGACAGACCGGGCGCGCTCGTCGCCGATCATGCATCGGACTTCGCACCATGACGTGGCTGCGGCCGCTTCTCGAGCAGCGCATAGAAGAAACCGTCGTGCTCCTCGTCGGGCAGCAGTTGCCCACCCGCTTGTGGAAAATCGCGCAGCGGAAGATGCTCGGCGTCTTCCTGTGTGTGTAGAAAAGCGGTGATCTGCGCGTGTGTTTCTTCAGGGAAAACCGAGCAGGTAACGAAAAGCAATTTACCACCGGGCGCAAGGGTCTGCCATAACGCCTGCAGCAGGCGTGTCTGCTCCGTGGCCAACTGCGCGATGTCCTGGTCGCGTCGCAGCCACTTGATGTCGGGATGCCGGCGCACCACGCCCGAAGCGCTGCACGGCGCATCGAGCAGGATGCGATCGAAGCTGCGCCCGTCCCACCACGACTGCAGATCGGCGGCATCGGCCGCCACCAGCATCGCGCTCAGCCGCAGCCGATCCAGATTCTCCTGCACGCGGCGCAGGCGTAACGGATCGCGATCCAACGCCAGCAGTTCGACCGCCTCGCTTTCGAGAATATGCGCGCTCTTGCCGCCCGGTGCTGCGCAGGCATCCAGCACACGCAGGCGCGGGCGCAGGTCGAGCAAGGGCGCGGCAAACTGCGCGCCCCAGTCCTGCACCGAGACCAGGCCCTCGTCGAAGCCCGGCAGACGCTGCACCGGCATCGGCCTGGCGATGCGCAGCGCATCGCCCGCAAGCGGCAGATGTTCGATCCCTGCGGCATCCAGGCGCGAGCGGTAGTCAGCAAGGCTGCAGCGGCGCCGGTTCACGCGCAGGGTGAGCGGCGGATGAGCGTTGCCGGCGTCCAGCACGTCGGCATACGCCTGCGGCCATGCCAGCCGGACACGGTCGATCCACCACTGCGGATAGGAGAAGCGACCGATGTCGGATGCGCGTGCGCGCGCCAGCCGCTGCTCGCGCTCACGCAGGAAGGTGCGCAGGACGCCGTTGACCAGGCCCTTGGCGCTGCCGAAGCCGAGCCCGGCGCAGCAGGTCACGGCCGAGTCGACCACCGCATGCGCGGCCGCACGCGTCCATCCCAGCTGATAGAGGGCGATCAGAAGCAAGGCCTCCACCGGCGCGTCCTTGAATGGCCGCTCGACCAGTGCGCCGAGCAACGCACGCAAGGTACCCAGCCAGCGGCATGCGCCATAGGCGAGATCCTGGATCGCGCCGCGGTCCTGCACGGAAAAAGACGGGTAGCCTTGCCACAGCGCCGTGAGCTCGGACGTGAGGCTCCTGCCGCGCAGCACCGCGAGCAATGTCATGCAGGCGTGGCGCTGGACCTCGATCACCGGCTCCGGCCCAGCCGCTGCCCCATGCGAAGATTCGCGCCGCGCTGGAAATCGGCCACCGACAGGCGCTTTCCGCCCGCACGCTGCACCTCGTCCAGCGCCAGCGCCCCGTCTCCGCATGCAATGGTCAGGGTGCCGGCAGCGGCATCCTGTACGCTGCCGGGCGCGAGACCGATTCCCGGGACAGGATGCGCTGCCCATATCCGCAGTGGTTGGCCATCCAGGACGGTCGCGGCACCCGGTGCGGGGTTGAAGGCGCGGATCTGGCGGTCGAGCTCGATCGCCGGGCGCGTCCAGTCCAGTTCGGCTTCTTCCTTGGAAATCTTGGCGGCGTAGGTCACGCCGTCGTCCGGCTGCGGCTCCCGATGCGCCGCTCCGGCCTCGATCCGGGCCAGCGCGCTTACGATGCATTGCGCACCCACGGCAGCCAGCCGGTCGTGCAGGGACCCTGAGGTTTCGCGTGCGCCGATGGGGATGGATTGCCTCAGCAGCACCGGCCCGGTATCCAGGCCCGCATCCATCTGCATGATGCTGATACCGGTCTGGGCATCGCCCGCGAGGATGGCGCGCTGGATCGGTGCCGCACCACGCCAGCGCGGCAGCAACGAGGCATGGATGTTGAGGCAGCCATGCGGGAATTGGTCCAGGATCGATTGCGGCAGAATCAGCCCATAGGCGGCCACCACCATGAGTGCAGCCCCGGTATCCGCGAGTTGCCGCGACACGTTGTCGTCGCGCAGCGTCAGGGGTTGGCTCAGCGGAAGTGCATGGGCAAGGGCGAGCTGCTTGACCTCCGAGGCGCGCAGCGCCAGGCCGCGCCCGGCGGGACGATCCGGCTGCGTCAGCACCAGGGCGACCTCGTGTCCGGCATCGAGGAGGGCCTGCAGGGCGCCGGCAGCGAAAGCAGGTGTTCCGGCGAACACCAGACGCATCACAAAACCTTGCGCTGATTCTTCTTCAGCTTGGCGGTAATGCGCGATTGCTTCAGGCGGGAAAGGTACTCGACGAAAACCCGCCCCTTCAGATGGTCCATCTCGTGCTGGATACATACCGCGAGCAGGCCGTCGGTCTCCACGGTGAACGTCTGCCCCTCCAGATTCAGGGCCTCGACGCGGATCCATTCGGCACGGGTGACCGTCTCGTAGATCCCCGGCACGGACAGGCAGCCCTCTTCGTATTCGGCTTCCCCGCGTGCCTCCACCACTCGCGGATTGATGAATACCTGCAGCTGGTCGTGGGTTTCGGATATGTCGATCACGATCACCTGCTCGTGGACGTCCACCTGCGTCGCCGCCAGCCCGATCCCGGGGGCGGCATACATCGTTTCCGCCATGTCCCTAACGAGTTGGCGAATCCTGTCGTTAATGTCCCCGACCGGCGCCGCAACGCGGTGAAGACGTTCGTCCGGGTAGTGGAGGATGGGCAGCAAGGCCATCTTGCTAGTCTTTGAACAACCTGCAGAAATCTTGGGAAGCCGGTAGCTACATGGTAAGGCGTGCCGACCTGGCGCGGTTCTTGGAACCGGACGGCGGCATGTTCCGTGCGACCCGTCGGGAGACTGCTCTATGCGCAGAATTATATCGGTAGTGCCCCTTATATTCGGCCTGACCCTGCCTTTGACAAGTGTCACGGCGCAAGACCAGGACATGGCGGTGGAGCAGGATACGGCGATCCCGGCATCCAGCGGTGATCCCCTCCTTCAGAACAGCGTTCCCGATCGCTACGTGGTGAAATCCGGCGATACGCTGTGGGACATCTCAGCACGCTTCCTGAGAAATCCCTGGCGCTGGCCGGAGATCTGGGGCATCAACAAGGACCAGATCAACAACCCGCATTTGATCTACCCCGGTGACGTGGTCATTCTCGATCTGTCGGGGGCTACGCCTCGCCTACGCCTCGAAGGCGTGGACGACGGCGGAGAGCGTTGGGGCCAGGGCGCTGCGCTGCAATCGTCCCGGCTCAGCCCACAGATACGCGACAGCGCGCTCGCCAAGCTGCCCATTCCGACCATTCCCGCCAAGATGATCGAGCCGTTTCTGGCGCGCACCCTCATCGTCGACGCGGAGCAAGTCGCCACCGCGCCTACCATCGTCGCAACCAACGACAGCCGGGTGGTCGTCTCGGCCGGTGACATGGCCTATGTCACCGGCCTGGCCGATTCCGAGGCGCCGCGCTGGCAGGTATATCGCCAGGGCCGCATATTCCAGGATCCCGACAGCAAGGAAGTGCTGGGTTTCGAGGCGGTACACCTGGGGGATGCCGATCTGGCCGGCATCGGACCGGTGAGCACGGTGCACATCGCCAAGGCCCATCAGGAAATCAGCAAGGGCGACAAGCTGGCGATCGCGCCTCCGCAAACCAGCGCCCCGTTCGTGCCGCGCGCGCCGGAACAAGCGGTCAAGGGACGGGTCATTGCCGGATCCGACAATACCGTGCTTGAAATGGGCCCGTATTCCACTATCATAATCAACCAGGGCGCTCGCAACGGTCTGCAGACCGGCCATGTACTGGGCCTGTATCACAGCGAAGGAAGCATTCCGAGCGGACGCAACAAGGGCATTCCGCTGCCCGAGCAGCGCTATGGCCTGGTGCTGGTGTTTCGTGTATTCGAAAAGATGTCATACGGCCTGGTCATGACGGCGAGCCGGCCGGTGCACGTGTTGGACACGGTGCGCAATCCCTAGGCCGTTTAACATGAATGAGGCGAGCCCATCATCAACACCAGCCCCGTCGCTGCAGACCTCGATGACTGGCTGCGCCTCTCCCTCATCCCCGGGATCGGACCGGCGACGCTGCGGCGTCTGCTGGCGCGGTTCGGGTCCCCGCGCCAGGTCCTGAGCGCGCCTCAGGCGCTGCTGCAGGCTGCGGTCGGCGCTGCCGCAGCACAGGCGGTAGCGCGAGGGGTGCCATCCGAATCGATTCACGCCGCCCGCAGCTGGCTCGAGCAGGATCATCATCACCTCGTCACGCTCGCCGATGCGGCCTATCCCGCGCCACTGCTGAATACCGCCGACCCGCCGGTCATCCTGTATGTGGCCGGCGATGCACGGCTGCTCTCCCGACCCGCGCTGGCCATCGTCGGCAGCCGCTCTCCCACCGCCCGTGGACTGGCCGACGCGCAAGCATTCGCCGAGGCGATCAGCAACGCAGGGCTGTGCATCATCAGCGGACTGGCACTGGGAATAGACGCGGCCGCGCATCGTGGCGGCCTGCAAGGTGCAGGCGCGAGCATCGCCGTAGTCGGCACCGGACTGGATCGCGTCTATCCGCAGCGCAATCGGTCGTTGGCGCAGGCATTGGCTGAAAGTGGCGCGCTGGTGTCGGAATTTCCGCTCGGCACGCCGCCACTGCGTGCGAATTTCCCGCGCAGGAATCGCATCATCAGCGGCTTGAGCCTGGGCTGCCTGGTGGTCGAGGCGGCGTTGCACAGCGGCTCGCTCATCACCGCCAGGGAAGCGGCGGACCAGGGGCGCGAAGTCTTCGCGGTACCCGGCTCGATACACTCTCCCCTGGCCAAGGGCTGTCATTGGCTCATCAAGCAAGGCGCGAAACTTGCCGAGAATGCGCACGACATCCTGAGCGAGCTTGGTCTTGCCGCCGCCGGCGCACCATCGCCGCCGCAGCCTCCACCTGCAGCGATGGACGCGCAATGCCGGCGCTTGCTCGATGCGCTCGGCACGGAAGCATTGCCGGTGGACGTGCTGTGCGCACGCACGGGCTTGACGGCCGATGTCGCTTCGGCCATGCTGTTGACACTCGAGATGGATGGGTATGTAGCACGACTGGCCGGCGGCTTCTATCAGAGCCTGCGCTAGGGCCAGATGGCCGTCTCAGAGCGGGCGTGTGCATCGCCCGACTCGACTGCTGGTCGACTTGCCAAAGTCGAACTGCAGTCAGTTTCAGATTGGGGACATCGGGTCGATTCTTGAATTCGCGTCGCACCGAACAGAGGTTGCGACCAGCGTTCGACGTGCGGCAGCACACGCCAGCGATGATGCCCTCGTTTACTTGCATGTGTATTGGGCGCGCGGATGCCATTTTCGTTCAAGGTGCGCGTAGAGCCTGCAGCCATCTATCGGCAACGACACGGATGGGTTAGGCAGATTTCACAGCCCCGGTGGTAATAGACAGTGATGCCGGCGGGTGCAGCACGCGTGCTGAATTCGCGTCCGAGCCCCCGGTTCTGAATCGGTCCGGTGCTTGCCGATCGATGGAGCCGCTTGCGTTTGCGCACTTGCTTCGCGCCAACCCGTTACTTATGATTTCGCGCCTTTTTCTTCGCCCAAGTCCGCGATGGCAAACAACCTGTTGATCGTAGAGTCACCGTCCAAGGCCAAGACGCTGAAGAAGTATCTGGGCCGCGACTACGAAGTCCTGGCATCGTATGGTCACGTGCGTGACCTGGAAGCCAAGGAAGGTGCCGTCGACCCGGAGCACGATTTCTCCATGCGTTACGCGCTCATCGAGCGCAACAAGAAGCACGTCGACGCCATTGCACGGGCCGCGGAAGATGCCGCCCAGATCCTGCTCGCCACCGACCCCGATCGCGAAGGTGAGGCGATCGCATGGCATCTGTCCGAGATTCTCAGGGGACGCAAGAACCTGCGTAATCGACCGCTCAAGCGCGTGGTGTTCTACGAGATCACCGAGTCGGCAGTCAAGGAGGGCGTCGAGAACCCACGCGAGATCTCGATGCCGCTGGTGAATGCGCAGCAGGCGCGGCGCGCCCTCGACCACCTCGTCGGATTCAATCTGTCTCCACTGCTCTGGCGCAAGATCGGTCCCAGCCTGTCGGCCGGACGGGTGCAAAGTCCCGCCCTGCGCCTGATCGTGGAGCGCGAACTGGAGATCGAGGCGTTCAAGAGCCAGGAGTACTGGACGGTCCATCTCGATAGCCATAAGGACGCGGACAAGTTCAGCGCACGGCTGACGCACTATCGCGGCAGCAAGATCGAGCAGTTTTCGATCACCACGGCCGAGCAGCAGGCCGAGGTCGTCCAGGCGTTGACGCGTGCCGCGGCGGGCCAGGCGACCGTGCTCAAGGTCGAGAAGAAGCCGAAGTCGCGTGCGCCGGCCGCACCGTTCATCACTTCTACCTTGCAGCAGGAGGCGGTACGCAAGCTCGGCATGTCGGCCGACCGCGCGATGCGCACCGCACAGCAGCTGTACGAGGGCGTGGATATCGACGGCGGCACCGTCGGCCTGATCACCTACATGCGCACCGATTCCACCAACCTGGCGGCCGAGGCGGTTCAGGAGATCAGGGACTACGTGCGCAAGAATTTTGCAGCGCCCTACCTGCCGAAGACGCCGGTCGAATATCGCAGCAAGTCAAAGAACGCCCAGGAAGCGCACGAGGCGATCCGTCCCACTTCCATCTTTCGTACGCCCGACCAGGTACGCGCCCATCTCACTGCGGATCAGGCACGTCTGTACGAGATGATCTGGAAGCGCAGCCTGGCCTGCCAGATGGCACCCGCGCGATTCGATACCACCGGCATCGACATCGGCGTGGGCAAGGACGATGCCGTCTTCAGGGCAACCGGACAGGTGCTGGTATTTCCCGGCTTCATCGCCGTCTATCAGGAAGGCGCCGACGATACCTCGGACGAGCGCGAGGAACGACTGCCTCCGCTCGAGGAAGGCGAGCGCATCCCCGCCGACCAGATCGGCGCCGTCCAGCACTTCACCCTTCCTCCGCCGCGCTACACCGAAGCGAGTCTGGTCAAGAAGCTGGAAGAATACGGCATAGGCCGGCCTTCCACTTATGCGAGCATCATCTCGACCTTGCTCGATCGCGGCTACACGATCCTGGACAAGAAGCGCTTCGTACCGACCGATCTCGGGCGACTGGTCAACGGCTTTCTGACTGCCCACTTCGGACGCTACGTCGACTATGCTTTCACCGCCGAGATGGAGGAAGAACTCGATCAGATCTCCAACGGCGAGCTGGACTGGATGAAGGTGCTGCGCGAGTTCTGGCGGCCATTCATCGATACGCTGCAGGAGAAAGGCGAAACCGGCCGCGGTGTTCCACTGCCGGCATCCGACCCGGTGGCATCCAACTGGAAGGACTATGCCGATCGCGTGCTGAGCGAGGCCTGGCATGCGGCGGGACAGCCAGTGGAAACCTGCCCCAAGTGCAGCAGCCTGGTATTGCTGCAAAATAGCCGGCGTGGGCTGTTCGTTGGATGCAGTGCGTACCCCAAGTGCGATTACACTCGGCCCTGGGATTCCCCGCCGGTGGAAGGCGTTCCGCTCGGAGTCGACCCCCAAAGCGGCTTGCAGATCACGTTGTTGAAGGGCCCCTTCGGCTATTACGTACAGCTGGGGCCGAACGTGGAGGGCAGCAAGCCGAAGCGGGCCAAATGGCCCCAGGAATGGCCCATCCCGCGTGAAGCGACGGAGGAAGTACTGGAGAAATCGCTGCGGCTGCTCTCCCTGCCGCGAATGCTGGGCGTTCATCCCGAAACCGGCAAGCCGGTGGAGGCGAGCATTGGACGTTTCGGCCCTTACGTAAAGCACGATACGACCTTCAAATCCATCCCCAAGAGCGAGAGCGTCTACGACATCAACCTGGAGCGTGCAGTGCAATTGCTTTCTCAACCCAAGACACAACGCGGTGGGGGCGGCCGCCCCCTGGGCGAGCACCCCATCGATCAGAAACCGGTAGTCGTGATGGAAGGCCGTTACGGTCCCTACATCAAGCACGGGAACGTCAACCTGACCATTCCAGCCGAATTCGACCCTGCCACCTTGACCCTCGATGATGCGGTCGATCTGCTGGCGGAAAAAGCAGCCAAGGAACTGGCCAAGTCGGGCAGCACGGCTTCGCCCACGCCTCTGGCTCAGCAGGGCCCGGCGGGTATACGCGGCGGCAACACGGGCGGGCGCGGACGCGGTAACCGTCCCAGTGGTAATCCCCACGGAAAACCAATGGCCAATGCCAATGCCGGCGGGCGACGGGCGCAGCATGGCGCGCGGGGCCAGGGAGGAGGAGGTCAGCAGGGTCGCCCCGGACCGGGTGGAGGCAATACCGCACCGGCCAAGTCGGGCAACGGGCAGCAGCGTCAGCCGGCACGCAAAACATCGGCGCCGCGGGGTCCGCGCGGTCCGCGCGCGCGCCGCCCGGGCTAGTTCGGAACGCGCGCGCCTCTGCGGCGCGAGAGAGGGTAACTGACGGTCAGACGTCCAGGTTACGCACGCCCAGCGCGTTCGCCTCGATGAAGGCACGCCGCGGCTCGACCATGTCACCCATGAGCGTGGTGAAGATCTCGTCCGCAGCCAGTGCGTCTTCGATCTGCGCACGCAGCAGCCGACGCGAAGCCGGATCCATGGTGGTTTCCCACAGCTGATCGGGATTCATCTCTCCCAGGCCTTTGTAGCGCTGCACCGATAGTCCGTTCTTCGCCTGTTCCAGGAGCCAGGCCACGGCCTGACCGAAATCGGACACGGCCGCCTTGTGTTCCCCACGCTGCACGTATGCGCCGGGCAGGATGAGGCCTTCCAGCATCCCGGCGGTGCGGCGAATCTGGGTGTAGTCGCCGCTGTCGAGAAAATCCTGATCGATGAAGCCCGAGCGCACGTTGCCGTGGATGTTCCGCCGCACGACCAGCCGATGCGCCTCCAAGGCCTCATCGAAGCGCGCCTCAACCGTGACTTGCGCCTGCGCGACGGCATCCGCCAGCAGCTGCGCGCTGCGTGCTGCGGCATCCGCATTCACGAGCGAGATTTCGGTGCCCTTGAGCAGAGCCGTGAGCACGTTGCCATCGATACGCCTGGACAGGCGCTCGATCACGGCTTCGGTCAGGATGTAGGCACGCGCCACTTCGGCGAGCGCCTCGCCAGTCAGCGGCTGTGTGCCCTCCGACGGAAACAGCTGCGCATCCTTGAGCGCGAGCTTGAGCAGATAGTCCTTGAACTCATGATCGTCCTTCAGATAGCGCTCTTCGCGACCGTGCTTCACCTTGTACAGCGGCGGCTGCGCAATATAGATGTGCCCGCGCTCGACCAGATCCGGCATCTGGCGGTAGAAAAACGTCAGCAGCAGCGTACGGATGTGGGAGCCATCCACGTCCGCATCGGTCATGATGATGATGCGGTGGTAGCGCAGCTTGTCGATGCGATATTCATCCTTGCCGATGCCCGTTCCCAGGGCGGTGATCAAGGCAGCAATCTCCTGCGAGGACAGCAGCTTGTCGAAGCGCGCCTTCTCCACGTTGAGGATCTTGCCCTTCAGCGGGAGGATGGCCTGAAAGCGGCGGTCACGGCCCTGCTTGGCCGATCCGCCGGCGGAATCGCCTTCCACCAGATACAGCTCCGACTGCGCCGGATCCTTCTCCTGGCAGTCCGCCAACTTTCCCGGCAATCCCAGTCCATCGAGCACGCCCTTGCGACGAGTCATCTCGCGCGCCTTGCGTGCTGCCTCGCGCGCCCGCGCCGCCTCCACGATTTTTCCGACAATGATCTTGGCATCATTGGGATGCTCGAGAAGGAAGTTCATGAGGCCTTCCGAAACCGCCTCTTCGACCACCGGACGGACTTCCGATGACACCAGCTTGTCCTTGGTCTGGGAGGAGAACTTGGGCTCCGGGACCTTGACCGAGAGCACGCAGGTGAGGCCCTCGCGCATGTCGTCGCCGGTGGTCTCCACCTTCGCCTTCTTCGCGATCTCCTCGCGCTCGATGTAGTTGTTGATCGTGCGCGTCATCGCGGTGCGCAGTCCCGTGAGGTGCGTGCCGCCGTCGCGCTGCGGTATGTTGTTCGTGAAGCACTGGACGGACTCGCCGTAGGAGTCGTTCCACTGCATCGCCACCTCGACGCCGATCCTGTCGCGTTCGGTGCTCACGTGGAACACATGCGGGTGCAGGACCGTCTTGGTGCGATTGACATAATCGACGAAAGCCTTGATCCCGCCCGCGAACTGGAACAGTTCCCCCTTGTCGTTGCGCTGGTCGATGAGCTCGATCTTCACGCCGTTGTTGAGGAAGGAGAGCTCCCGGAGCCGCCGCGCCAGGATGTCGTAGTGGAACTCGATGTTGCCGAAGATGGTCGTGCTGGGCATGAAGTGCACTTCCGTCCCTCGACGGTCCGTTGGTCCCATCTCGCGCAGGGGTGCGGCTGTTTCGCCCTTTCGGAACTCCATCTGATGGGCTATCCCGTCACGACGTATCGTCAATCTCAGCCATTCGGACAAGGCGTTGACCACCGACACGCCCACGCCGTGCAGGCCCCCGGAGACCTTGTAGGAGTTCCCGTCGAACTTCCCACCGGCGTGCAGCACGGTCATGACGATTTCAGCGGTGGAACGTCCCAGTTCGTCATCCGGATGAACTTCGGTGGGAATGCCCCGGCCGTTGTCCACGACGCTGATCGAGTTATCGGAATGGATGATGACGCGGATATCGTCGCAATAGCCGGCAAGCGCCTCATCGATGGCGTTATCGACCACCTCGAACACCATGTGATGCAGTCCGGTGCCGTCACTGGTGTCTCCGATATACATCCCGGGGCGCTTGCGTACTGCCTCGAGACCCTTGAGGACTTTGATGCTCTCGGCGTTGTAGTCGGATGCTGGTTGCTGCATGGAGTCTGCCTGGTCTGTTCTGAAGAGGTGTACCTGTCGTGCTAGGCGGGATCAGATGCGCATCGGCATGACCACGTACTTGAAGGCAGGATCATCGGGCACGGTCATGAGCATGCTGGAATTGGCATCACCGAGCCGGCAGTCGATCCGTTCCGCCCCGACGTTGTTCAGTACATCGAGGAGGTAGCTCACGTTGAAGCCGATGTCGATGGGACCGCCCGTAAACTCGATCTCGAGTTCCTCTTCGGCCTCTTCCTGCTCGGTATTGTTGCTGATGATACGCAGGCTGTTGTCTGCGATCAGCCAACGTACCCCACGGAATTTCTCGTTCGAGAGGATCGCTGCGCGCTGCAGAGCCTGCTGCAACAACTGGCGGTCGAGCGCGAAATGATGCTTGTAGCCGGATGGAATGACTTTCTGATAGTCGGGAAATTTTCCGTCGACCACCTTGGATATCAGCTCCACGCTGCCTATGGCGAAGGCAACCTGATTCTGGCGAATCTCGATCCGGACCGGGGCATCGGTATCCGACAACAGCTTCCATACTTCCAGCGCAGCCTTGCGCGGAAGAATGACCTCGATCTTGTCCACCTCCGCCGTCACGGGCATGCTCGCGAATGCCAGCCGGTGGCCGTCGGTGGCCACCAGCGTAAGCTCGTTACCGGAGACCGATAGCAACAGACCGTTCAGATAGTAGCGAATATCCTGTTGCGCCATGGCATAGTGCACCAGGCCAAACAGGCGCTTGAGCGACTTCTGCGGTACCTCCAGGAGTTTGCCGACATCACCCTCACCCGCTGCGAGCTTAGGAAAATCCTGTGCAGGCAGCGTCTGCAGTGCAAACTTGCTTTTTCCGGCCTTCAGTTGCAGCCGTTTGTCCTGCAGTTCGAGACTCAAGGCAGCCCCTTCGGGCAGGGCACGCAGGATGTCCAGAAACTTTCGAGCCGACACTGTCGTGGCTTCACGCGCTGCCATGAGGTCTGTCTGTGTACGGCAGCAGACCTGAATCTCCAGATCAGTCGCAGTCAATGCGAGCACACCGTCCTGAAGCTCGACCAGAACGTTGGAAAGAATCGGTAGCGTATGCCTGCGCTCGACTACGCCGCTGACTGCCTGCAATGGAAGTAGAACGACGTCACGCTGTATGGTTATAGATGTCATTTCTCTTCCTGATAAGAAGAATTAAGCAAGTACGATTTCTGTGGATTGTCCGCGACGCCGCCGTCCCGCATGGTCGGCGCGCTTGTCCAATGTTGTGGATGACCACGGGAAGATCGTGTGCAGCCATTGTGGATAATTCCGCGCGTCAAGCGCTTTGTCGTACTTATCCACGCGTCGTCCCGTCGTTTTCAACTGCGCAGCACCTGCAATAGTGCTTCGAAGTCGCGTGCGATCTCTGGTGCACCCTGGCGCAATTGAGCAATCTTACGGCAGGCATGCAATACGGTCGTGTGATCACGCCCGCCGAAGGCTTCGCCGATGTCGGGCAGGCTCAGCTGGGTCAGCTCCTTCGCCAAGGCCATGGCCATCTGCCGTGGCCGGGCGACGTTTCGTGAGCGCTTCTTCGAGTACATCTCCGCGACTTTGATCTTGTAGTAGTCGGCCACGGTGCGTTGGATATTTTCCACCGAGATCTGCCGGTACTGAAGCGCGAGAAGATCCTTCAACGCCTCGCGCGCGAGGTCGACCGTCAGCCCCTGCCCAACGAAGCGAGAGTAGGCGATGACCCGCTTCAAGCCGCCTTCCAGTTCACGAACGTTGGATTGGACGTGCTTGGCAATGAAAAAGGCGACGTCTTCGGGAAGGACTATGCGATCGGCTTCGGCCTTCTTTAAGAGAATCGCTACCCGCATTTCCAGTTCGGGTGGTTCGATGGCAACCGTCAGTCCCCATCCGAATCGGGAGATGAGACGGTCTTCCATGCCGCTGATCTCCTTTGGGTAGGTGTCGCAGGTGATGATCAGCTGCTTGTGTGCTTCTATCAATGCATTGAAGGCATAGAAGAATTCCTCCTGTGTCCGGCTCTTTCCGCTGAAGAACTGGATGTCGTCGATCAGGAGAAGGTCCAGCGAGTGATAGTACTTCTTGAACCCGTCGAAAGCCTTGTGCTGATAGGCGCGCACGACGTCGGATACATACTGTTCAGCGTGGGTGTACCGGGTCTTCGCATTCGGCTGGTGCTGCTGCACTAAGGTGCCGATGGCCTGCAGCAGGTGCGTCTTGCCCAGACCGACGCCGCCGTAGATGAACAACGGGTTGTAGGCAGTACCCGGATGCTCGGCGACCTGTATCGCCGCCGCGCGCGCCAGCTGATTGGCCTTACCGGTGACGAAGGTGTCAAAGGTGAAAGACGGATTCAGGCGAGTATTTTCGCGTACGCTGGCCGGTTGCGCTTCCGGCGGCCGCACGGCCTCGGAAGATGTCTCGCGCTTTCCGCGCCGCTCGGCCTCGATCACCCCGGGGACATCCATCCGCACGGGCTGACCCAGTTCCAGCAGGACCGTGCAGGTACTGCTTTCATTGTCACGCGCGAATTTCTCTATGGTTGGAAGAAATCGATCCTTCACCCATTGAAGAACGAATCGGTTCGGTGCTTCCACCAGCAGGCAGGCGCCGTTGCGCCGCGCCCGAAGCGGCTCGATCCAAGTGCGAAATTGCTGGGGCGGCAGCACTTCTTGAAAGTGTGCCAGGCACTTGGTCCAAAGGGCATCCATTGGGTGAGCGCGAGGTCGAGATCGGATTTGGTGCAGCAGGAGGGTGAAGGGCAGGTAGTTTAGCAGTCGAGGGTCGACTTATCCACAGATCGGCGACAGAAATAAACACCTTCGGTTGACAACCTGGCGCGCCAGGGGCTGTAATAGCAGGCTTTCTTGAGAACAGGTAAGGGGGTTGCGAGATGAAGCGCACTTATCAGCCTTCGAAGGTCCGCCGTGCCCGAACGCATGGGTTTCGGGCCCGCATGAAGACACTTGGTGGACGCAAGGTGCTGAACGCACGGCGCGCGAAGGGCCGCAAACGACTCGCCGTATAACTGGCGGCGTGTGCAGTCCGCTTGGCGCCATCGTTTGGTTTTTCGTCGAGCCGGCGCCTGCACAAGGCGGAGGAGTTTCGCGCTGCGATGCGTGGGAGGCGGCAGAGCGGGCGCTGGTTTCTTGTTTGTACGCTTCCCAATGGACACGAGCACGACCGACTGGGGCTGATAGTCGCAAAGCGGCTCGCTGGGTCGGCGGTTGCCCGCAACGGCGTCAAACGCATCATTCGGGAGGTGTTTCGGGCGCGTGGTGAGGAGCGCCACCGCACGAGACTGGATATCGTCGTGCAGTTGCGCGCCTTACCCCGTAGCAGGCGCGAGGCGCGAGAAGAGCTTACGAGCCTGATGGCAAGAGCAGCAGCGCGTTAAATACCTTTCAAGTGAACCAGATCGGCGTAGTCTTCATCCGGCTTTACCAGTACACCCTCAGCCCGCTGCTCGGGCAGCGTTGCCGGTTTCATCCGAGCTGCTCGGACTATGCGATCGAGGCGCTGTCGAAGCATGGCAGCTTGCGTGGTTGCTGGCTTTCTCTCAGGCGGCTGTCTAAATGTCACCCGTGGCACCCCGGTGGGGTAGACCCGGTACCCTGAACCCCTTCTACTTTCGATGGATAGTCTCCGCCTGATTGCCGGCGCCGTATTCGCGATTACGGTGTTCATGTTGTTCGATGCCTGGATGCGCGAACGCGCGCCGGCGACTCCGCCTACGCCTCAGACGCAGCAATCGCCGGGCACGGCGCAACAACCACCACCGTCGCCGTCGGCATTGAGCACCGCCCCCGCGCCCACACCTCCCACGGAGGCAAAGGCGAGCGAAGGCGAGCAGATCCGCGTGCGCACGGATTACCTGCTCGCCACCATCGACACCAATGGCGGTTATCTGCGGCGCGTAGAGCTGCTCCAGCATAGGGCACGCGAGGAAGCCGACAAAAATTTCGTGCTGCTGGATGCAACCGGGCAACACACGTACGTAGCCCAGAGCGGGCTGGCCACTCCCGGTCTGCCCAATCACAACACCCGCTTCGTTGCAGAGCGGAACCAGTATGAGCTTGCGGTCGGCGAGAGCGAGATCAAGGTCGTGCTGCATGCCCAGGGAGAAGTCGGCAACGCCACCAAGACCTATACCTTCAAACGCGCCAGCTACGTCATCGATGTGGCGCTTGAGGTAACCAATACCCAGCAGGAGGCGTTGGAAGCGCATGCTTACTTCCAGCTGGTGCGCGACCAGTCGCCGCCGGAAGGTTCATCCAAGATGGTGCCGACTTACAGCGGCGTCGAGATCTACACCGATGCCCAAAAGCTGACAAAGGTCAAATTCGACGATGCCGCGGAAGGTACGGCCAAGTATCCGAGCACCAGCCAGGATGGCTGGGTAGCCATCGTGCAGCACTACTTCCTGACGGCATTGCTGCCGCCAGCCGGAACCGAGCGGGAATTCTTCGTCCGTCCACTGGAGAAAGGGCTGATTGCAGCCGGTGTCATCGTTCCCTTGGGCACGCTCGAGCCGGCGCAAACCAAGGCTTATAACGTCCCTCTCTATGTTGGACCGCAGGAACAGGATCAGCTCAAGGAGCTGGCGCCAGGACTGGAACTGGCGGTCGACTACGGCTGGCTGCGTGTGGTGTCGGTTCCCTTGTTCTGGGTGCTGAGCAAAATTCACGACATCGTGGCCAACTGGGGCGTGGCGATCATCATCCTGACCATTCTCATCAAGCTGGCCTTCTACCCGTTGAGCGCAGCCAGCTATCGCTCCATGGCCCGAATGAAGGTGGTCGCGCCCAAGCTCCAGCGGCTGAAGGAGCGCTACGGGGACGATCGGCAGAAGATGCATCAGGCCATGATCGAGCTCTACAAGACGGAGAAGATCAACCCGCTCGGCGGTTGTCTGCCGATTGTGGTGCAGATACCGGTATTTATCGCCTTGTATTGGGTACTGCTGCTCAGCGTCGAGCTCAGGCATGCACCATTTTATTTATGGATCAATGACTTATCTAGGCCTGATCCGTACTATGTGCTGCCGGTGCTGATGGGGGCGACGATGTTCATTCAGACCTGGCTCAATCCGACGCCCCCGGATCCGATGCAAGCGCGGCTGATGAAGATCATGCCGGTCGCCTTCAGTGTTTTCTTCTTCTTCTTCCCGGCAGGACTGGTCCTTTACTGGCTGGTCAACAACGTGTTGTCCATTGCCCAGCAGTGGTATATCACGCGCAACATCGAGCGCGCCAAGACCGCGCATGGAGCGACGTGACGTCATCGCGGCCATCGCTACGGCCGCCGGCACCGGGGCGGTGGGCATCATCCGCCTGTCGGGCACGGCGCTGCTGCCGCGTTTTGCACCTCTTCTAGGACGCCCCTCCCTTACTCCCCGGGTTGCCACGCTTTGCACGTTCCGCGGAGCGGAGAACGAGGCGCTGGATACCGGACTTGCGCTCTATTTCCCCGCTCCGGCTTCCTACACCGGGGAGGATGTCCTGGAACTGCAAGGCCATGGTGGCTCCGCCGTTCTCGAGCTGCTGCTCACGCGCTGCCTGGAGCTGGGAGCCCGGCTGGCGCAGCCGGGGGAGTTCACTTATCGCGCCTATCTCAATGACCGACTGGATCTCGCCCAGGCCGAAGCGGTGGCTGATCTGATCGAAGCGAAGTCGGCGGCAGCA
>JAHCKU010000190.1 GCA_026125625.1 Burkholderiales bacterium
ACAGTCACGGCCGGGTGCTGTACAAGCTTCCAGAGAATCATCTCCTACCGGTGGTCGTAGCGGTGAGGATGAGCCTGAGCTTCCCGGTGTTGTTGTCGGCCGTGCCCATGTACGCAGTCGACTTTTCGCGCAAGAGCAATCAGCGCTCCAATGGCGATTCAGGCTTTGCCTATACAGCGACTCGAGTCTGGTTCTCGGATGGCGGCATCTCCAGCAACATGCCCCTGCACTTCTTTGATGCACCGCTTCCGTCGCATCCCACGTTTGCGATCAACCTCAAGGTGCCGCATCCAGACTACCAAATACGCAAGGGTGCGCCTGCCTCCGAGCAACCGGGGCGAGTCTATCTGCCAATCAAGAACGCGGGCGGAACGCAGCGTCACTGGACGGAACCGGACGATGCCCATCCGCTTTCCGGGTTACGAGGTTTCTTGAAGGGCATCGTTGGGACGATGCAGAGCTGGCGGGATGAAATTCAGTTTCCCTATCCAGGATATCGGGATCGGATCGTGCAAATCAGCCAGCTGGAGGACGAAGGCGGCCTGAACTTGAACATGCCAGTCGAGAACATCGATGCCCTGAGCGATGCTGGGCGCTGGGCGGGAAGGAAGCTGATTGCGCGCTTCCATCCCGAGGGTAAGCCTGGCGGTGGGTGGGAGAAGCATCAGGAAGTGCGAGTGCGATCGTTTCTCGGTTTACTGGAACGAACTGCAATATCGATGGAGGGTCGCCTGAATGGACAGACGTGGCCGCAGGTGATCGAGCGTCTGGTACGAGATGGAAAATACACTCCGGCCGAGGGTGCCTTGGCGACCGAATGTTTGGAGCGCCTACGTGCTCTTGGAGAGTACCTAAGAAAAGGTGGTGCGCCGCTCGAGAAGCGTGCACCCAATCCCAAGCCGGAACTGAGGATCTCGCCCCGAATGTAGCATGGCAGCGATTGTCACAGCTGCATCGCGGCTGTGACCTTGCGCCCCAACTTTCGGTAGCCGGCTGTGTTCGGATGAATCTCATTCGCCCAATCACCGTCGGATGAGGGAGTTCCGAGCCGCGCGCGCGTCAATGTATTGCGCGTGTCGATGACGAACACTTCGGGCAGAGGATCGGAACCGCTCCGGGTGTCTAGCGCGAGCAATGCTTCCGCCAAGCGATTAAGCAGGTAGTCAGATACGGCGATCCACATATTTACTGGGATGCCTTCCAGCAGGAAAGCTGGATATAGCCACGGACCGAGGATTCCGGCACCAAGGAAGCGGGTCGGGGAGTTGCGTGGAGTGGGATAGTCGTAGGTGTGGAGATAGATGGGCTTACCACGGCTCTTGCTGGTCCCGGAGTCGCGCACTTGGACGATATTGGCGTAGGCTGCGTGGATCGTCGATATGAACAGCTTTAGCGCGACAGAATCGACGTAGTCCCCGGGATCATTGCTCGGCGTAGCCGGATGGATCAGAAGGTTGGGTGCGGAGTCGATCAGGTCGTTGCCCCCGCCCGATATCAGGATTGCGTCCCAGGCATAGCTGAACCGGGGATTGGCGATGAGGCGGCTCAGCTGCCGCATGCGATCGGGATCCCCCATCCGGACAATGGTATCTCCGGGTTTTGCGATGCTGACTAGGGCTGTCGGCCGCTTCGCTTCAACGTGGAACAGCAGATTGCTTCCGGGGATTGAACCTACCGTGAACCAGGAATCACCTTCCGCGAGTACTTTCAATGCGTACTTCGGATGATCGGGGTTGCGGTCGGGAAAGCGTGCGTCGATGTCGCCAGCCCGAATGATGGTGGCACGCTGCATGAGTATGACTCCTTGCAGAAAGTAGGGTCCGATGATGTCGGGATGCCTTGGGCGCGAATCAGACGTGCTGAGGAATGAGGAAAGTAAGTCTCCACGAGCGGCGGATTCGGAGTCAATAGAACCCGCGGTATGTCAGCCGTGGGTGGAGCTTCGGCCAAGTATCTTTGTCAGTATCGGGCCTAGCATGGTCCTGATCGATCCTGATCTTGCCCGCGATGCGCAATCCTCATGGATTCGGTCGCACCTGGCACGGTCCTCGAAGAAAGTGGAGGTAACGTCGATAAACGCGAAGCCTGAAATAAGCTCGAGCGGTGATTCAGGTTGGCCAGTTAACGTGAATCAACGGTAAGACTTTCGCCAGCGATCATCACCCCACGTGGCAATCGAGATGGCGCTCCTGAGAGATATGTTTCAAGAATTGGATTTCAGCGACACGTTTTCTTGACGTGTCGCAACCAGCGACATAAGCTGTGAACATGGCGCAAAACACCGGTTTAGGCGACATGAGCACGGTCACGAGCTGGCAGCCGAACCGGCCATACAACGACCTGCCCCGTCTCCCTTCCGCCACCGAGCTGGAGACGAAACCCGTTTTGAAGCAATGTATTACTGCACGCGCGGCGCTCGCCGAGTTGAAGCAGGCCGCAGCACTGATTCCGAATCCCGCGATGCTGATCAACACGCTCCCTCTTCTGGAGGCGCGTGCAAGCTCAGAAATCGAGAACATCGTGACGACCGCGGACAAGCTGTTCCAGTACCTTCAAGCCGACAGTGGCGCCGATGCTGCGACCAAGGAAGCGCTGCGATACCGGCGCGCCCTGCTCGAAGGCGTCCAAGCGCTGAAGGCCCGGCCACTGACAACGCGTACCGCGGAATCGATCTGTACGCAGATCAAGGGCGTTGAGATGAGTGTGCGAAGGGTGCCGGGGACCGCTCTAGCCAACGACGCTACCGGCGAAGTCGTCTATACCCCGCCCGAGGGCGAGGCACGCATTCGTGATCTGTTCGCGGATTGGGAGCGTTTTCTGAACGAAGAAGAAACAATCGACCCGCTCGTGCGGGTGTCGGCCGCGCACTACCAGTTCGAGGCGATCCATCCGTTCACCGACGGCAACGGCAGAACCGGGCGTGTGTTGAACAGCCTGTTCCTGGTCGAGCAAGGGCTGCTGCCACTCCCCATCCTCTACCTCAGTCGCTACATCATCGCGAACAAAGCGGATTACTACCGCCTGCTGCTCGCGGTGACGCGTGACGGCGCCTGGGAACCATGGCTGCTCTATATGCTGCGTGCCGTCGAGGACACCGCGGTGTGGACAACGGCAAAGATCGGCGCGATTCGCGAGCTCGCGACCCACACTACCGAATACGTTCGCCACAAGCTGCCGAAGATCTACAGCCGCGAACTGGTGGACACGGTCTTCGAGCAGCCCTACTGCCGGATCGCAAATCTCGTCGATGCAAGGATCGCAGGGCGCCAAGCGGCATCCCGTTATCTGAAGGCGCTCGCGTCCGCCGGCGTACTGATCGAACAAGCTGTCGGCAAGGAAAAACTCTTCGTGCATCCGAAGCTCATGAACCTTCTCACGCGCGAAAGCAATGCGTTCGACCTCTATAAGAGATAGTGCTTCCCCTGGTCTGGTGGGCACTCCTGTGTGTGCCACCGGTCAATCGCCTGAGCGCTACGACGAGGTGTACGCTACCGATCAGGGCGCAAAAATCAGTTCTGGCAGCACGACATTCCAAGTTTCAATACGACAACGGGCCTGATATTCCAGCGTGCTGTCGGACTTGCGCCAGACCAGAACGGCGCGTACCCGAGCCGCTTGGCAGTGCAGGCCGGAGGGTGACTGGAAGCGTTTCGACAAGCGCCCGACGATCGTGCCGGATGCATCTTCGAGCCGAGCACCCCGCTCGTCCGCGATGTAGCGCAGTGCGTCACCAACGCGTAGGCTGGCGATGGCTCGATGCACGCGGTTATTGGCGTCTTGCCTGCCCGCGAAACCTAGGTCGATCTCTCTCAGACTAGGCAGGCAATACCGGCATTCCATAGGCCCAGGGGCGGGCAGCCACGGCGTTGGCGGTCGGCACACGAGAGAGGGGTGCTCGCCCAGCGCATCGATCATTGCATTGCCTGTGTCCATGCGTGCCAGTGTCAGAGTGGCGCGTGCGCGAGTCATGGCGACGTAGTAGAGGCGGAGCGCGGCATCCGGCTCCTCACCACGGTCTGCACGCCATTCGCCATCGAGGACGAACACATGATCGAACTCTAGCCCCTTGGCGCGGTGCGCGGTCAACAGCAGGATGCCGGTTTGCTGGCGGCGGCTGGCGCGGCCCCATTCTGCCAGCCAGTCGCGGAAGAAGGCCAGCGATACTTCCGCACTCTGGGTTTCTTCGGCGAACGTAGCGATGGCTTCGCCCAGTATGGGCCACCAGCCCGTGCTGCCTTGCGTTGCCAGCCAAGATTGCAGGTCGTCTGCTTTCAGCAAACGGGAACGGGAAGTCGCTTGTCGATCTTCGAGAAAAGCCAGAAGCGCCTGCGTTTCGCGCAAGCGCCACAGGGGCGGTGCCTCTTCGTCAGCCATGGTGACAGGGATACCTGAAGCTTCCAGTGCTGCGCGCAGAGGATCGAGAAATTTCCACTGGCGGGCGATTACCGCTGTTTTGGCAGGATCGAGGCCCAGCGTCATCATGCGCCGCAGTTCGGTGTGGATGGCCAGTGCCTGTTGCTGCGCGTTGTTGCCAGCAGGGAGTATCTGTACGCGGCCCTGCACCACAGGGTCAATCTGCTGCCACTCGCCGCCAGGCGCGGACTTCACGCGAGCGGCGTTCACGCGTATCGCTTCTCTCTTCATTCGCAATAAAGCGTGGCCTATCACGCGGTTGGCTGCTTCGATGATGTGGCGTGTGCTCCGGTAGTTCTCGATCAGGAATTCCGTCTTGGCCTTGTAGTCCTCGGTAAAGCGGCGGATGAACTCCACAGAAGCGCCCGCAAAAGCGTAAATATTCTGGTCGTCGTCGCCGACGGCAAACAGATTCAGGCGGCCATCCTCGTCACTGCGTGTTCGCCCGGCCAACGCCGAGATTAGCGCGTACTGACCGGGACCAATGTCTTGATACTCGTCTACCAATATCCAGCGGAAGCCGGCCAGCAGGCGATCGCGTTGCATGTCGGCATCTTCTGGTGGCAGACCGTAGCCGTCGAGCAAGGCTGTCGCCTCGGCCAGCACGGCGTCGAAGTCGGCATCTTCACCATTGCGATCCGCAAAGCTCGCGCCTACTAAGCGCATGGCCAGTGCATGGCAGGTGAGCACGGTGACGCCGCGGGCGTCGTCGCCAATGAGTTCGACCAGCCGTCGGCGGATTTCCAGCGCTGCATGGCGGTTGTAGGTCAGGGTCAGGATGGCTCGCGGGTTCTCGCGGCGTATGCGCACCAGATAGGCGATGCGATGGACGAGCACGCGAGTCTTGCCTGAGCCGGGGCCGGCAAGCACGAGTACATTGGCATTCTCCCGGTAGTCGGTGACGATGCTGCGTTGATGCGGCTTGGACAGGGATTCGACAATGGCATCCCATGATTCTGGTGTGGTCTGTCGAGTAAGTTCGCTTTCCCGGTTGGGTAGCCAGAGACGGCAGAATTCTTCACGGGAAAGGCGGAAGTAGTCCATCGCCAGATGCAAGGCATCGGCCATCTTCTTGACCCCGCGCTCGGCGTACTCGGCCATGATGTGTATCTGCCGGGTCAGTTCGTCGTAGTGCAAGGCTAGCGGCTGGTAGTTGCTCTTATCGAATTGCCGCTTCCAGTCGCTTTCCAGATGCAAGGTCATGGCGGCGCGGAAGATGGCCAGCCCTTTGTTCAGGCGCAGTACCTCCTGTTCGTGCAGCCACAGCAGCGCGCGTTCGACTAGTTTGCGCATGTCAGGAGTTTGCATGGAAAGCAAAGCATCGCTGGCGACGCTTGCGGTGAGCTTGCCAAGTGTTGTTTCGGCAAGTTGGTCAACTCCGCGCGCGCCTTTTGGTAATGCGCTCAGCCAATGGTCGAGTAAGTTCGCCGCCGCGCTGCGCCGCCGTTCGGCAATCTGCTCCACCTTCTCCCAAGACCGATTGAGAATAAGGAAAATCGAATCGGGATCGACACCACGCTGGATCGTCAGGCTGCCCTGGCCGCCCGTATCGTCGCGTCCATCGCTGGCGAATCCCGCGATGATCTGGCGCAATTGCTGGGGTAGCGCTGGATGCCCTTCATCTTTCAGGCGCGTGGCCAGCAGGCGCAAGTACAGCGGTGAGGCATTACCCGTCTCGACGTCAGGGTTCTCCTCGCGCAAGGTGGCGATCACTGCTTTTTCCAACGCACAGGCATCCTCGAAACGCTTTTTTGACGACCGATCGACCCCGACGTGGACATAAGCCGTCATCGGCATGTCGTTGCTGGCAATACCGAGTTCGTCAAAGCGAAACAGAACCTGCCGCAATTCTTCGGGCTTGAAGCCGGTGGCCGCCATC